>CAYFQS010000034.1:0-17036 GCA_964345245.1 uncultured Planctomycetaceae bacterium
CGCGCCCGATCCATCCGCCGTCTTCACCGGGCACCGCCCGGCCGATCGGCAGCGGCCTCGAGGACTGACCCGCCGACGATCCGCCATTCCCCGCCATGCCCAACCGCATCGTACATCTGGTCGACGGCTTCGACCCGGCCTGCCGACCGGTCGCCCTGCGGCTGATCGCCCGGCTCGTGCGGGAGGCGCCGGACGAACACCGGGTGTTTTTTTTCGGCCCGGCCGACGACGCCGAGGCGTGCGCCCTGCCGGTGGCGCGACACCTCGATTTCCGACCCGGTCTCGGCCCGCGGACCTGGCGCGCCCTTCGCCGCGATCTGCAACGGCGTGGACCGGACGAGATCATTCACTGCTGGTCGGCGAAGATGCTGCTGGTCGCGACGATCCTCGCCCGCCACACGCCGCGATTGCTGAACGTATTCGGGCCCGTCGACGCCACGTGGCCGGCGGGCAGGTTGCGGCGGGCGCTGCATCGCAGTCCCGCGGCCCTGCTGGCGGGCAACCGCTTGCTCGCCGACGATCTGCGTCGGGCGGGGATGCCCGCCCGGCACGTTCACGTGCTGCCGCCCGCCGTGGAGCCGCCCCCCGATGCGATCCGGCACCGGCCGGCACTGCGGGAGCGGTGGGGCGTTGACGACCAGACGCTGCTCGTGGCGCACCTCGCCGATCCCCCCGAACGGTGCGATGCCCTGATGGGCATGTGGGCAGCGGGGTTGGTGATCGAGTCCGGCCGGCCGCTCAAACTGCTCCTGCCGCGTGAAGCCCGGCATCTGCGGCGGACGCGCGACCTCGTCGGGCGATCCGGCCGCGACATGCTGGTGGTGAGCGAAGCGCTGCATCGTGCGTGGGAAGCGCTCGCGGCATGCGATGCGGCGATGTGCCTGGTCGGCGGCAAGCCGCGCACGGCGGAAGACGCAACGCCGCGGACCGGCGCGGACGCGACCGCCGGGCCCGGCCTCGCGCATGCCCTGGCCGCCGGGCTGCCGATCATCGCCGAGCGGCACACCGCCGCCGGGGCGGTGCTCACCCACGAACAGAACGCCTTGCTCGGCCGGCCGTCCGTGCCCCGCGAGCAGGCGCGGCACCTCTGTCGACTGATCGACGAGCCCGCCCTCGGCGACCGTCTCGGCCGCGGCGCCCGCGAACTGGCGGCGAGACGCTTCGGCTTCGACCGCCACCTCGCCGCACTGCGCGCCGTGTACGAGGCGCTGGCCGGCGGCGAACGGGTGGGGGCCCGCTGATGTTCCCCAAGCCGGACCGGAGCGCAGCGCAGGTCCGGCTTCCACTGGCCGCCCGAACGCCGGGCCGCACCCCGACCGAATCCCGGCCAAGGCCGGCGCTCGCTGCCGCTGGCGTCGGCCATGACCGGGCTTGAGCCCCCTTCGTCTCTGCGTCTGTTGATCTCTTCGTCGTTGCCGCCTTGACGTTACCGGCTCGCAAACGGATACTTGGCTCGCTGGGGCGCGATCTGAAATGTTCGTGAGAGTCCTGCCCAGCATCGATCGGTTGCCTGAGCCGCTGCGCCGGTTCATGGATCGGCTCAACCAGGAGCAGAAGGTGCTGCTCGTGCTCAAGCGGGACCTGTATGATGGACAGTGGGCGCCGATGGTCGCGGACCTGCGCAATCGTCTGGCCGGTCGGCCCTACGTGATCCGACTCGGCAGCCGCATCGAAGACGATCTCAAACGGATCGAGCGGATTCGACAGATGGAAGCACACTATGAGGTCGACCTCGCGAACTATCTTGAACCTTTGACCGACATGGAGACGGGCGCATGAATCATTGGAAGTACAGCGTGACCATCCTGGCCGTGCTCGCCGTACTCATCGGCTGCCGGCAGCCCGAGGCGGAGCCCCTGGCCAATTTCCTCGTGCGACCGGACACCGCGGTCGACATGGGCTATCGCATTCAGTGGCAGCGGTCGCTCGGCCTGCCGAAGGGGGCACAACTCGAGTACGTCAAGGTCTATCCCGACATCATCGTCGCCCTTGAGACCGACAACATTCTCAGCGTGCTCCGGGCTGAGGACGGAGAGGTGATCTACCGCGAAGCGGTGGGCGATCCGGGCGACCGCATGCTGGAGCCCGCCCGCAGCGGCGACGTGATCGTCCTCAGCGCGGACACATTGGCGTACATGATGCCGATCACCCGCGCCGAATCGCCGGTCGTGGTTGAACTGGGGTCGGTGATCAACACCGCGCCGGTGCTGGACCGGAACATCGCGGTGTACGGCACGCCGACGGGCCGGGTCCTGGCGGTGGATCTCGCCCGCGGCTTCTCGCCCTGGCGTTACGACATGGGCGCGTCGATCACGACCGACCCGGTGAACGCCGACGGCATTGTGGTGGTGGCGGACAACGCCGGCCACGTGGCCGCGTTCAACCCGCTTCGCGGCGCCCTGCTCTGGAAGCAGGACACCTTCGACACGATCACCGCCAATCCCGCCTACAGCGAGCGCCAGGTCTACGTCGCCAGCGAAGATCAGGCCCTCTACTGCTTCGACCGGGCCTCGGGCGAAGAACTCTGGAAGTACCTGACCGAATCGCCCCTGACCACGTCGCCCACCGTTGTCGACGGCCGCGTGTACCAGTACGTCGAGACCGAGGGGCTCGTCGCCCTTGACATTCGCACGGGGGATAAGCTCTGGACCCGGGACCTTTTCGGCCGGCCGCTCATGACCCGCAACAATCGTTTGGTCATTCACGTGCCGGGCCAATACGTCGAGCGGGACGGTCAAGCGGGTCGGCTCGCCGAGCGGCTGCTCACCGTCGATGCCGCGTCGGGCGAGACCATCGAGGAATCCTGGCTGCCGCGGGTGCAGGAGATTCGCGCCGACCGGGCGAAGAACGGCAACCTTTACCTGATCCGCCGCGATGGGCGGATCATGAAACTTGCGCCCCGGCGCTGAGCGTCACGGCGAGTCATCATGAGCGACCCAATCCCCATCAAACGCGCGCTGCTCAGCGTGTCGGACAAGACCGATCTCGTGCCCTTCGCCCGCAAGCTGGCGGCTTACGGGTGCATGCTCATCTCGACCGGCGGCACGGCGAAGAAGCTCGAAGAGGCCGGCCTCGACGTCGTGCCCGTCGAACAGGTCACGGGCTTTCCCGAGATGATGGACGGCCGGGTGAAGACGTTGCATCCGAAGGTGCACGGCGGGCTGTTGTCGTTGCGGGACAATGACGAGCACGTGGCCGCGATGAACGAACACGACATCAAGCCGATCGACCTGGTCTGCGTCAACCTGTATCCCTTCGAGCAGACCGTCGCCAGGCCGGACATCGAAGAAGCCGAAGCGATCGAGCAGATCGACATCGGCGGGCCGAGCATGATCCGCTCCGCGGCGAAGAATTTCCGATTCGTCACGGTGCTCACCGACCCGGCGCAGTACGACCGGGTGGTCAATGAGTTGAACGACAACGACGGCGCGGTGTCGCTGGCGTTGCGGCAGGACCTCGCCGGCGCCGCCTTCGCCCGGACCGCGGCGTACGACACGGCCATCGCCGCGTGGATGAGCACCCGCCGCCCGACGCAGTTCCCGGTCTCGCTGCTGCTGCGTTTCGACCGCCACGACATGTTGCGTTACGGCGAGAACCCGCACCAGAGCGCCGCGGTGTACATCGATCCGAAGACGACCGAGGCGTCGGTCGCCGGGGCGAGGCAGTTGCACGGCAAGGCGCTGAGCTACAACAACCTCTACGACGCGAACGGCGCGCTGGAGCTGGTCAAGGAAATCGCGGCTGACGACCTCGCCGCCGCCGCGGTGATCAAGCACGCCAACCCCTGCGGTTTCGCGGTGGCGGACAACGTCGCCGAGGCCTTCGACAAGGCGTACGCCGGCGACCCGCTCGCCGCCTTCGGCGGGATCGTCGCCTTCAACCGCACTGTCGATGAGCCGGCGTCGAGAAAGATCGTCGAGGGCCGGAAGTTCCTCGAAGTCGTCATCGCGCCCGAGTTCGACGACGACGCGCTCGAACTGCTGCGCGAGCGGTGGAAGAACGTGCGGCTGATCGTGACCGGCCCGCTGCCGGTCCCGGGGAAACGGGACGCCCGCGAGGTTGACCTGAAGCGGATCACCGGCGGGCTGCTCGTCCAGGACCGCGACCTCGCCGCGTTCGATGCCGGCGTGTGGGACCACGTCGCCGGGCCCGAACCGACGGACGATGATTTCGTGAACCTGCGCCTGGCGATGATGGCGGCGAAGCACCTGAAGTCGAATGCCGTCTCGCTCGTGCGGGACCGGATGCTCATCGGCGGCGGGGCGGGGCAGATGGATCGGCTGGCCGGTTGCCGCATCGCGGTGGAGAAGGCCGGCGACCGCGCCCGCGGGGCCTGCGCCGGCAGCGACGCCTTCTTCCCCTTCCGCGACGGGCCGGACGCCTTGATCGAGGCCGGGGTCAAGGCGATCATCCAGCCGGGCGGCTCCAGGCGGGACGAGGAAACCATCGAGGCCTGCCGCGAGAATAACGTTACGCTCCTCTTCACCGGCCGCCGCGTGTTCCGACACTGATTTCACCTCTTGTCGATGAGGAACGCATGAGTTTCTGCACGGCGATCAACTGCATGGACGGGCGGGTGCAACTGCCCGTGATCCAATTCCTCCAGGACCTGTACCACGTCCGGTATGTGGACATGGTGACCACCGAAGCGCCGGTTCGGATTCTCGCCGAGCAGGACGATCCGCCGATCGTCGATGCGATCGTGAAGCGCGTGGCCATCTCCGTGCAGAAACACGGGTCGACGCGGATCGCGGTGGTGGCTCACGCCGACTGTGCCGGCAACCCCACCGACCACGAGACGCAGATCGACCAGGTCCGCGAATCGATTGAGTTCCTGAAGCTGCGCTTCCCCCAGGTGGATATCGAGGGGCTCTGGGTGAACGCGGACTGGCAGGTCGAGTTGGCAGGTTGACGGGCAGGTTCGCGAACCGCCGACGGGGTCAAGGGGCGACGGAGGATGCGGGGCTCGAAGGCGACTCGTCATCCGTTGACCGGCTGTCGCCGCACGCCAGACGGTCCCGCGCCGCGTTGGCCCGCTCGATCGCTTCTTCCGTGGAATGCCCGAGCACCGTGAGGTGGCCGAGTTTCCGGCCGGCCCAGACCTCGCGCTTGCCATACAGGTGCAGCGCGGCGCCCGGCGCGGCGAGCAGGCGTCGTCGCACCGCGTCAGGGGCGCCGTCCACGCCTTCGAGGTGGCGGCCGAGCAGATTCACCATGGCGGCGGGGGCGAAGAGCGACATCTCGCCGAGCGGTAGCCCGGCCACCGCCCGGATCAACTGCTCGAACTGGCTCGTGGCGCACGCTTCGATGGTCAGGTGCCCCGAATTGTGAGGCCGGGGCGCCAGCTCGTTGATCAGCAGCCGCCCCGAGTCGGTCAGGAACATCTCCACGCAGACCACGCCGATCAGTCCCAGCGCCTCGGCGATCCGTTCGCCCATCTGCCGCGCCTGCTTCGCGATCGTGTGGGAGAACGGCCCGGGAGCCACCGAGCGGTCCAGGATGTGATCGACGTGGACGTTGTCGATGGGTCCGAAGCTCGCGCACCGACCGTCCGCCCCGCGGGCCACGATGACCGACAGCTCCGCCTCGAGGATGAGCAACTGCTCGAGCACCGCACGGTCGGTCTCCAACTCCCGCCAGGCCTGCTCGGCTTCGCGCGTCGTTTCAATCCGGCGCTGCCCGCGCCCGTCGTAACCCGCCCGGGCGGTCTTGAGCACGGCCGGAGCGCCGACTTGCTTCATCGCGTCAGGCAATACCGTCGTAGGGTCGACCGCGACGAAGGGCGCCACCGGCATCCCGAGATTCCGCAGGAACCGCTTCTCGCGGAGCCGATCCTGCGCGATCGCCAGCACCCGCGGGGAGGGATGGACCGGGGTGATCGCGTTTGCGAGTCGAACCACCTCGGCCGGGACGTGCTCGGTCTCGTAGGTGATCACGTCGACCGACTCGGCGAATCGGCGGACCGCGTCCACGTCATCGTACGAAGCCACCGTGCCCAGGTCGGTCGCGGCCGCCGCGGGATCGCCGTGATCGCGAGCGAAGACATGCACGCGGCAGCCGAGGCGGGTCGCGGCGTGGGCGGCCATCTTTCCGAGCTGGCCCGCGCCGAGAATCCCGATGGTCTCCACCGCGGGGACGCCATCGTCGGATGGAAAGATCATGTCAGCGGCTCCGCAAGAGCGTTGTCGTGCTGGGTCTTTCGGTACGCGTGCAGCGCCTGTCGCAGGTCCGGTTGCCCGCGGGCGAGGATGGCCACCGCGAAGAGCGCGGCGTTGACCGCGCCGGACTCGCCGATGGCGAGTGTGCCCACCGGCACCCCGCGCGGCATCTGCGCGATCGACAGCAGCGAGTCCATGCCGTTGAGGTGCCGGCTGGCCACGGGCACGCCGAGCACGGGAACCACGGTCTGGGCCGCGAGCATCCCGGGCAGGTGGGCGGCGCCGCCGGCCCCGGCGATGATCGCCGCCAGCCCCCGCGACTCGGCGGCGCCGGCGTACTCGCGGAGGCGATCCGGCGTGCGATGGGCCGAGACCACCTCCGCTTCGTACGACACGCCGAACGCCTCGCGCACATCAGCGGCTTTGCTCATCGTCGGCCAGTCGGAGCGGCTGCCCATCACCACGCCCACCAGTGGCGGGCGATTGCCGCTCGCTCCTGAGGCGTTCTGTTTCCCCGCGTGCTGGTCAGTCATGGCGTCCTGTTCAGTCACGGTCACACACCGGGTAAGCGGGCGCGGCGGCAAGGTCGGAATCCTCCGGCCGGTCCCAGGCCCCCCGCCAGCGCAGCCCGTTGCGGTAAGCATGAATCAGCGGATCAGTTGCCCGGTGCTCCGGCCAGGCGACCGCCAGCCGCTCGCCCGGTTGCATGGTGAGCATCACGGCGGCCACCCGGCGCCGCAGCTCGCAAGCGACGCCGGGCCCGAGGTCGGTCAGGTCGAGCTCGTCATCAACCGCCGACCGCCACGCGGCATCGGCCGCGTCGACGAGGCGGATTCGCAGTTCGACGTCGCCGCGGAAGCCGAAGTCGGTCGGCTTGAGAACCCGCGGTGTCGGCGTGGTTATGGCAACAGTCATCTTCGAGTCCTTTCAACAGGGGTTTGCCGATGATGTCCCTCGTGGACATCGGGGGCGGGCCGTCTGTTACTCACCCTGTCCGAGGGAGAACCCACGCTCGCCGTCGAACAGGTACAGATGTTCGGTCTTGATGAAGTCGAGACCGGCTTCGTCCAGGCGCTGGAGCAGGCGCACGACCCGTCCGTGATCGATCGCCCCGGCGTCATCCGGATGGACGAAACGACACCGCCAGTGGTCGGTGCAGAACGTTTCCGGGTGGCCTTGGGGATAGACCTTCGTCCCGCGGTTGGTGATCATCCGCAGGCGAAGGTCGGGGCCGGCGAGCGCGTTGAGCCGGTCGCCGAGGACGTTCGGGTCGCGACCGGGCTCATCCCAGTCAAAAAACACGTCGACGCCGACGAGCTGTTTCGTCGGTCGCGGTCGCGGCGGGTCCGCATCGCCGGGGGCGCGCCGGTCGCCGGCGTCGGGCGGCAGATGACGTGTGGCCTGGGGCAGCGTGTGGGGCGTGCGACCGAGGCGTTCGGCCACGGCCTGGGTGAAGGCGCGGGTGCCGACGGCCTGGTCCCGTGTCTCGGGGGGATGCAGATCGCCGGTCAGCATGGCATCCTCGACCGTGCACAGCCAGGCGTTGTGCAGCCGCTGGGCCGCGGCGACCTGCCCGACATGATCGAGCATCATGACCGCCGAGTGCAGCAGTCCGGAGGGGTTGGCCACGCCCTTGCCGGCGATGTCCGGCGCCGAGCCGTGCACCGCCTCGAACATGGCGCAGGATCGACCGATGTTCGCGGACCCGGCGAGCCCGACCGATCCGGCCAGTTCCGCCGCCACGTCCGAGACGATGTCGCCGTACAGATTCGGCAGGACGACCACGTCGAACTGCGTCGGGTCCTTGGCCAGGCGGGCCGTGCCGATGTCAATGATCCAGTGATCGGATTCGATCTCGGGATACGCGGAGGCGACCTGGTCGAAGACCTCATGAAACAGGCCGTCGGTCTGCTTCATAATGTTGTCCTTGGTGAAGCACGAAACGCGTCGACGCTTGTGGCGTCGGGCGAACTCGAAGGCATGGCGGATGACCTTCTCGCTGCCCGGCCGCGTGATCAGCTTCAGGCACTGAGTGACTTCGGGGCTCTCGCGGTGCTCGATCGCGCCGTACACGTCTTCTTCATTCTCCCGGACGATGACCACGTCCATGCCGGGGTGAAGCGTATGAATGAACGGGGCGTAGGTTGGGCAGGGGCGAACGTTGGCGTAGAGTCCGAGCGTTTTCCGGACCGTCACGTTCAGTGACTTGTAGCCGGCGCCCTGCGGCGTGGTGACCGGGGCTTTGAGAAACACGCGTGTCTCGCGGAGCCGGTCCCAGGCGCCGGGTTCAATCCCTGCGGAGATGCCTCGTTCGTAGACCGCCCGGCCGATCTCGATCTGGTGGGTTTCCAGCCGGGCCCCCGCCTCCCGCAGGAGGAACAGGGTCGAGTCCATGATTTCGGGGCCGATCCCGTCGCCCCGTGCGACGGTCACGGGAACCGGCGGCGTGTCGCCGTCGCGCGGGGCCTGGGGGTGTGGTTTTTCGACGGTGTCGGGTTGGGCGGCGGGCATCGGCGGCTCCCAGTAAAGCGTAATTCAATTCACGAAGTTTAATTCGCAAACAGGATATCGGTATAATGCCGTGAGTCAAGGAAAACGGTCATGGAAAATAATTCGCAGCCCAAAGCCGCCATCGCTTCCGCCGGGTCGACCGGCGAGTGGACGTTTCTCTCCAACCACTCGCACGTACTGATCTGCCTGGCGCAGGACCCGCACGCCCGGCTCCGCGATGTGGCGCAGCGGGTGGGCATCACTGAGCGGGCGGTTCAGAAGATCGTCGTCGACCTGGAGAAAGCCGGCGTGGTGGAGAGGGAGCGTCACGGTCGGCGAAACCGTTACCTGATCCACGCCGACCAGCCCCTGCGCCATCCGGTGGAATCGCACTGTCGCGTCCGGGAACTGCTCAAGATGGTACTCGGGCCGAGGCGGTCGAGGCGATGACCGCCATTCATGGAAACCTAACCCGTGGCTCATTGCGGGAATCCCTGTTCACGGCTAAAATCCGGTGCGTTACCGCGGTTTTTGCCAGTGGAGAATGACGTGGCCGCCGCACTATCGGGTATCAATGCCAACGTCCTGGTCCTCAACCGCCTGTACATGGCCATACGGGTCATCAGTGCCAAGCGGGCATTCTCCATGCTCTGCCGCGACCTCGCCGAGGTGATCAATGTCGAAGCCGGGCAGTACGTGCCGTACGATTTCGACAGTTGGATCGAGCTCAGCGGCTACCGCGAGCAGTTCACTCCCGATTACGACTGGGTCCGCACGGTGCGGATGCACGTCGCCGTGCCCAAGATCATTCGGCTTTTCCGCTACGACCGGCTGCCGAAGCAGACGGTGAAGCTGAATCGCCGCAATGTCTACGCCCGCGACCGCAACACCTGCCAGTACTGCGGCCAACGGTATCCCACGAGCGAACTGAGTCTCGACCACGTCGTCCCCCGCAGCCAGGGCGGGATGAGCACGTGGGCGAATCTCGTGTGCTCGTGCGTGGGCTGCAACTCGAAGAAGGGCGGCCGAACGCCGGCCCAGGCGCGCATGACGCTGATTCGCCGGCCCGAACGCCCACGTCGCAACCCCACCATCTCTCTGCGCGTCGGCCAAGACAAGTACGCCTGCTGGCAGGCGTTCCTGGACAACGCATACTGGTCGGTTGAGCTGAAATAGCCGGCCACCCGCGGCGCGAGCGCCCGGGGTCAGTTCGTGTAAAGTCCTTTCGAACCTGATGATGGGTTTGTGATTTCCGGTCGGCCTCCCGCCTCGCCGCGATGGGGCGGCCATCATCGCCGACCGCATCAGACGGTGGTCAAGTCCTTACGCCACGGTGCCGATGTAAATGTAGTTAAAATAGCTAAACTGGGTCAGGTCTTCCGGTCGTACGCCCTGGCTCGCTTTTGTGAAGTGAGGCACCCGATGCCCAATCAGGCACGAGAGAATCTGAAGGCAAAGCAGGTTTTCACCACCGGCGAGGCCGCCGACGTGTGCCAGGTCTCCCAGCAGACCATCATCCGCTGTTTCGATTCCGGCCGGCTCAAGGGGTTCCGGGTGCCCGGCAGCCGCTTTCGGCGAATCCCCCGCGATGAACTGCTCCGCTTCATGAAAGAAAACGATATCCCCATCGACCAGCTTGAAGGGGACAAGCGGCGAGTGCTCGTCGTCGACGACGATGAGCAGATCATCGAGCTCTTCGTCGACGTGCTCACCCGCGACGGTCGGTTCGAGATCCGCACCGCCAGCACCGGCTACGACGCGGGCGTGCTGACCCACGAGTTCCGCCCCGAACTGATGGTCCTCGATTACATGCTGCCTGACGTGAACGGCAACGTGGTCTGCCAGACCGTCCGCGAGAACCCGGAGCTGAATCACATGAAGGTGATCATCGTCTCCGGCGTGGTGAACCAGGACGAGATCGACGATCTGCTCAAGTCCGGGGCGGATGATTTCGTGAAGAAGCCGTTCAACATCGAGAAGCTGGTCGATCGCATGACCGAGTTGCTGGAGATGCAGTGAGCGGGGAGCTGCGGGCGGCGGGCGTCATGGCGCGGGGGATCGGCTGCCGTTGACCGCTTCTTTTTCGTGGATCGTCGAACTGCAAGATGCCCGCCACCACCGATCCATCCCGAGCCCGCCGCATCGAGCTGATCCTTCAGCAGCTTGACTCGCTGCCCACCCTGCCCGGCGTCGCGATGCGGCTGCTGCAACTCACGAGCAGCGACGATTCGGAAGCCAACGAAGTCATCGAGCTCGTTCGCGACGACCAGGCGATCAGCAGCAAGGTGCTCGCCCTTTGCCGCTTCGCCGACAAGGGCGTGGATCACCAGGTGGTGACCGTCGACCGGGCGGTGCTGTTGCTCGGATTCGAGGCGGTGCGGAACGCGGTTCTGTCGATCAAGGTCTTTGAGACCTTCGCGGAAAAAGGGTCGGGCCGGGACGGCGGGGAGACGGTGGATTTCGACCGCCGGTCATTCTGGCGGCATTCACTCGCCGTGGCCATCGCCGCGGAGATGATCGTGGCGAACCACCCGGATGCCGACGACCTTCGTTCGGACGAAGTGTTTGTCTGCGGGCTGCTGCACGATCTCGGCAAGCTCGCCCTCGACTACGTCCTGCCCAAGAGCTACCAGCGGGTGATTGAGCTCACCGAGCAGGGCCAGGCCGACATTGCCGAGGTCGAGCGACGGGTGATCGGCATCGACCATCACCGCACGGGCAAGCGTCTGGCCGAACACTGGCAACTGCCGCACGTGCTGCAGGACGTGATGTGGCTGCACGGCACGCCATTGCGGATGTTGCCGGCTTTAGAGCATCGGCGGATGGTCGGGCTCGTGTCGCTGGCCGACCTGCTCGTCCGCCGGCAACACATCGGCTACAGCGGCAACTACGAACTCCACGACGACATCGACGCCCGGTCCGAAGCCCTCGGTTTCGATCCGGAGATCGTGCGTGATACGCCTGCGAAGATTCACGAGGAACTCGAACGCCGGGCGACCGCCCTGGGACTCGGCGAGACGCCGAGCCGCGAACTCTTCCTCGCATCGATCATGCAGGCCAACACCGTGCTCGGCCGGCTGAATCGGCAGCTCGAGAGGCGGCGGCAAACCTCGGCCGGGCAGGCGAAAGTGCTCGAGGCCGTCGCCGCCTTTCACGAGCGGTCGTCCCACGCCGCCCGGAGCGTGCAGGACGTGCTCGCGGCGACGGTGGCGTCGGCCCAGTCCGTGTTCGGCGGCGGGTTCTACGCCATGCTCTATCAGGCAGAGCCCGGCGAGCCCTGGCTGATCGTGCAGTACGGCCCGGAGGGGCAGGTCACGCGAAGCGAGTTCGCCGAGCCCCCGCCGCATACGAAAAACCTTACGCGGATCGCCGATGGGGACCATCCCTCGATCGACCTGATGGGCGTGCTGCCCTGGATCAGCGACTATCTCATGGAGAGCCGGGACCTGCGGCAGGTGCGGCTGTTGCCGCTGCCGTGCGGGTGGGGAACCGCGGCGGTGATGCTCCACGATCAGTCCACCCTGCCGGGCGCGGCGCCCCTGCGGGCATTGACGAACACATGGGGCGCGGCCGTGGCGGCCGCCACGCAGCACGAAGGCGCCCGTCGGCTCGGCGAACAGCTCGCCGAGGCGAACCAGGACCTCGCCGCCACCCAGGACACGCTGCTCCGCACGCAATCGCTGGCCCGGCTGGGCGAGATGGCCGCCGGCGCCGCCCACGAAATGAACAATCCTCTCGCGGTGATCAGCGGCCGGGCGCAACTGCTCGCCAACCGCCTGCCCGCCGGAGGCAAGGACCGACAGGCCGCCCAACTCATCGCCGAGCAGAGCGAGAAGCTCAGCGACCTGATCACGGCCCTGCGGCTGTTCGCCGAACCGCCCCAGCCGAAGATGAAAGCCGTCGCGCTCGCCGACGTGATCGAGGATGCCGTGCATAACTGTCGGCGGCAGTTCGACCGCGCCCCGGCGCTGCAGGTCTCGACGGTGGACAACGTGCCGCTGCTCTGGTCGGACGGTCGGCACGTCAGCGGGGCCCTCGAGGAGTTGCTGCTCAACGCGATGCAGGCCAAGCCGAAGTCGGCCGTGAAATTGCGGATTCAAATTGACCCCCTGAACGGCCGATTGAACTTCAAGGTGATCGATGACGGGATGGGGATGGACGCCCACACGCTGGAGCATGCGATGGATCCATTCTTCAGCGAAAAGGAGGCCGGCCGCCGCAGTGGGCTGGGGCTGGCCAAGGCGTCGCGGCTGATCGAACTCGTCGGCGGGGAAATCCACCTCGCCTCCGAGCCCGGCCGCGGCACGACCGCCACGATGAGCATCCCGCTCGTCGATCCGCCCCATGATCGGACGTTGGCCACGAATACGAATGAGTCGGGCTCGGGCGTGGAGAAGCATGACCCGGAGTCGTGAGGAGAATCTTGTGCAGATAGCTTCAACCACCGGCGTGAATCCGCTGAAGATTCCGCCGCCCCAACGTGACCGCTTCGGCATTCTCATCGTGGACGATGAATCGGAGGTCCGCGAAGTGCTCGGCGACGCCCTGCGCGGCGGATCGCTCATCGTCCATGAAGCCGACAGTATCGAGCAGGCCAACACCATCACCGCCTCCGAGCGAATCGACCTCGCCCTGATCGACCTCGCTCTGCCGGACGGCGATGGCCTGTCCCTTGCCCGCGAGTGGGCGGAGGAGCGGTCGCACATTCAGTCGATCGTGATCACGGGCAAGCCGTCGTTGCATCGGGCGGTGGAGGCGATCCGGGCCGGGGCGGCGGACTTCCTCGCCAAGCCACTCGATCTGGAAGACCTCAATCGTTCGGTTGAGCGGGCCATGCAACGCCGCCGCGACGGGATCGATCGCGAGCAGCGGGTCGGTCGGCTGCGCCCCCTGTGCAAGCAGCTCAACCAGGCCCGCCATGAGATTACCCAGCAGGTCGACATCCTCTGCAACGATCTGGTGACCGCCTACCAGGAACTCGCCGACCAGATGCGTGTGGTCGAGCTCAACGGCGAGATGCGGGCGGTGATCGGGCGCGAGCTCGATCTCGAACACGTCCTTCGCCACGTGCTCGAGTTCCTGCTGCAGAAGGCCGGGCCGACCAACGCGGTGATCTTCATGCCCGCCTCGGACGATGAGTACGCGCCCGGCGGATACGTGAACTACGATGTCGACCGGGAGAGCGTCGACTTGATCCTCGACCACCTTGCGACGGTCATCGCGCCGCGCGTGGCGGAACTCGACGGTGCCGTGCATCTCGTGGGCGGCGACGATATCCAGCATACCTTCGGCGAGTCGCATGCGTGCTTCGAAGACGCCCAGGTCGTGGCCGTGCCCTGCGTGCAGGACGACGAGTGCCTCGCGACCATCGTGCTGTTCCGCTCGGTCGATGAGCCCTTCGACGAAAACGTGGCCGAGATGCTGCAGGCCATCGCCAACACCTTCGCCCAGCAACTGGTCCGCGTGATCAACATCCACCACCGCCACCTGCCCTTCGAGGACGACGACGAAGACCAGTTGATGCTGTGAACCAAGCTGCCGCATGCCGGACTGAAGCGCAGCGGAGGTCCGGATTCCGCGACAGCCCTCGCAGGACGCCCTCAACCGCATCGTGACCGTGGCGCCGGCGCGTCCTGACCGACCGGAAGTCTCCCGACGCAATCTGCTAGCTGAACATGATCTTTGCCGCGGCGGCGAGGGCGGTCCCGCGGTCGACCTTGTGGCCGGCGGCGATCAGTTCGCTCTCCACCGCGGCGAGCGTGGCCAGCGTGTCGCCGGCGTCGACGTAGCCCATGTGGCTGATGCGGAAGACCTCACCCTTCCACTTCGCGCCCCGGCCGTCCTGACCGCCGGCGATGTGCACGCCGTGGTTCTCACGCAGCGCCTTACGGAACGCTGAGTCATCCACGCCGTCGGGGTAGTACGCCCCGGAGACCGAATCGCTCGGGGAGGTGCTCGCGAGGTTCAGTCCCATCGCCTCGAACGCGGCCCGCGTGCCCGCGGCGAGCGACGCGGTACGTTGCCAGATCGCTTCGATTCCCTGCTGTTCGATCAGTTCCAGGGCCTTGTTCTGCCCCCGCACCAGCGACACCGGGGGCGTGAACGGCACATCGTTCTTGCGGTAGCTCGCCAGCCACCGGGTGAGGTCGAGGTTGTAGCCCGGCCCGCCTTCGCCGGCTTCGAGGCGCTTGATCGCCCGCTCGCCGAGCCCGACGAAGCCCAGCCCCGGCGGGAGCATCATCGCCTTCTGCGAACCGGACACGAGCACGTCGATCCCCCACGCGTCCTGCTCGACCGGCAGCGCGCCGACCGACGTGATCCCGTCCACGATGAGCAGGGCGTCGGTCTTCCGCACGATCTCGGCGATGCGCTTGACGTCGGCCGCGGTCGCGGTCGATGTTTCGGAGTGCACCATGGTCACGGTGCTGATGTCCGGGTTGTCCTTGAGGGCCTGTTCGACGGCGGCGGGGTCGACGGCGTCGCCCCAGTCGACGTTGATCTCCTCGTGCGGCACGCCGTAGGCGTTGTACACGTCCTGCCACCGTTCGCCGAACTTCCCGCCGGCGATGGTCAGGGCCTTGGTGCCCGGCTTGATCAGCGAGATCTGCGCCGCCTCGAAGGCCGTCGTGCCCGAGCCGGTGATCGTCAGCACCGGGCCTTCGGTGAACAACAGCCGCTTCAGCCGCTCGGACAGCTCAGCGAAGATCGCCTGGAACTGCTTCGTGCGGTGATGGATGATCGGCTGGGCCATCTCCAGCAGCACCACGTCCGGCACCGCGGTGGGGCCGGGGGTCATCAGTCGTTGCTTGAAAAACAGGGGGATGCTCATGGTCGCCTCGCGTTCCTCTCGGTCCGGCCGGCCCATCCGCACGGGCCGGCGCTGGGAGAGGCATGATACCCGCCCCGGCGCGGCATTCAAATACATCGGCCGAGTCACCGGGTTCCGCCCGCGCGCCGGCGAGGACATCGCCGGTTCCAGTCTCCGCACCCGCGCCGGCCGCTCGGATCGCGATACAATCTTCGCATGGACCCGATCAACCGCCCCAGGCAACTTGACCTCGACCGCAATCGGGGGCTCAGCGTGACCTGGCCTGACCAGACCACCACGTTCTATCCCATTGCGTACCTGCGGAAGATGAGCCCGTCGGCCGACATGCGGGAGATACGCCAACAGATGGACAGTAACCCCCTTGCGGTGATTCCCGAGAACGTGGCGGATCTCGATTCGATCACCGCGGAGGGGGCCGAACTCGTCGGCAACTACGCGATCCGCATCCGCTTTTCCGACGGCCACGACACGGGCATCTTCTCGTGGAACTATCTGCGGTCGATCGCCCCGAACGGACCGGCCGGCGAGTGACCCCGGCCCGCCTCGCTTCAGCGAGTGCGGGGAGATCCCGGCCCGCCTCGCTTCAGCGAGTGCGGGGATAGCTGTCCGGCCGAGTCCGCGCCCCGCTGAAGCGGGGCCGCGCCGAGGGGCGCCCCCGCCTATCCCTCCGCGACCGGGGCTTCGTCCCGCGCGGGGCGCTTGCGGGCCCGGATGAGCAGGCGGATCGGCACCTCCTCGTAGGGCAGCATCTCGCGGAAGCGGTTGATGATGTAACGCTGGTACCGGTCGTCGAAGAGCTCGGGATAATTCACGAACAGGGCGATGGTCGGCGGGTGCACGCCGACCATGGTGACGTAGTAAATCTTCGCCTGCCGGCCGAGCCGGCTGCTCGGCCCGCGGCGCTCGAGGATCTCGCGCATCACCTGGTTCAGCTTGCCCGTGCTCACCCGGTCGCCCGCTTGCTCGTGCAGTTGTCGGGCGGTATCCACCGTCTCGTGCACGTGGTCGTTGTTCTTCGCCGAGGCGAAGACCATCGGGGCGAAGTCCAGTCCCTTGAGCTGCTGCGTCACGTGATCGAGGTAGTCTTCGGGGACGAGCTTCTCCTCGACCAGGTCCCACTTGTTCAGCACGAGCACGCAGGGCTTGAAGTGCTTCTGAATCTGCCGGCTGAGTTTTTTGTCCACCTGGCTGATCGGGCCGGTCGCGTCGATCAGGAAGAGCACCACGTCGGCCCGGCGGATCGACCGCAGCGTCCGGTGCAGCGAGTAATACTCGATGTCGTCCTGCACGGATTTGCGTTTCCGCACGCCGGCGGTGTCGATGGCGGTGAAGGCGTGGCCGTCGATCTCGAAGCGCGCGTCCACGCTGTCGCGGGTGGTGCCGGGCATCTCGGAGACGATGACGCGCTCGGAGCCGGCGAGGGCGTTGACGAAGGTGCTCTTGCCCGCGTTGCGCTTGCCGACGATGGCGACGAGCAGTTCGCTCGACGCTTCGGCGGGGGCGCCGACTTCGAAGTCGAGCCGCTCGGCGATGGCTTCGGTGAGGTCGAACTTGCCCAC
>CAYFQS010000035.1:0-16735 GCA_964345245.1 uncultured Planctomycetaceae bacterium
ACGTCGGCCTCCACCCATTCACGCGGGATGTCATTTTCGGGATGGAAACGCAGGGTGCCCCAGGCGCTTGGGACCTTGTACAGGGGAGCACCCCTGGATGCCACATTCCACGCCTGCGCGGACCCGCCGGCCGTTTTCAGTCCGTCGGGGCGACCCCAGAACACGGCCACTGTCGAGGCAAGGGTGTCTTTTGCTTTCGGGACTCGTTTCATCCGGAAGGTTTTCCAGGGAATACGGTATTCGAACGTGTATGACCGGCCGTCCTCGCCTTTCTGGTAAGCCGCATCGAAGTGCTTTTCGGGGATGTGTCCGTTTTTGTGCAGGTCCGGCCGCAGTGGGTTGTCCGGGAATCTCATCCCCTGGAACATGGCCAGTGACGGCTCCTGCCGGTCGGTGAAATACCACAGCATCATCGTGGCTACGGGCACGAGCCCATCCCTGCGGTGGTACGGAAGCGGCTGCTTCTCGTCCGGATCCAGGCTGAAGAAAATCTGGCAGACATCGGCATCCCACGAGCGGCTTGGTTTGGTGAGCGGATCGTGGCGATTCATCATGGGGGAGTTGTCGTGCACCTGACCACCGATATACAACGCCTCATCGTCATAGATCATGGCGATCTCAGCGCTGCGGGTCTCCCGCGTCTCCGGTGCCACGTAGAACGGCACTCGGCCGGACAGATCCCAGTCATCCAGGGAACCGTCAATCGTGACACCGTCGGGGGCGGGGACCACATACAATTCCTTATGATTCCCCAGCCCGCCGCCGGCGAGCGCGGGGCTCGCCGCGATCGCGACGAGCATCGCCGCGCACAGGAGACCGCCAGATACCGTGTTCGAGATCGTGGAGAACGAATTCTTCCGCATCGGTGCATTCCTTCTGTCTACAGGGGACGAAAAAGGTGTCAGGATGATTGATTGTGGGGGCAGAAACAGTGTCGCATATTGTTGTCGGGTCAACACGAACCGGTCTGCCCATACCCGGAGTGTACCACAGCACCCCAGAACACGGTATCCGACACCGTGTCAGCGGCGGGATGGTGGGGAAGCTCGAGATCGTCGCCGCGTTGAAGATGACCATCTTCGAGACCATGTCATCCAGCTCCGGCGTGCGGACGGCCGGGTGCCCGTTGGCCGCGATGTGGTCGGGGCGATAGGTGTCGGTGACGAGAACGATGACGTTGGGTTGGTCTTTCATGATCGCCCGAGTGTAACGATGACCGGGCAGGAGGCGAGGGTGAGTGCCGGCGGTCCGGGGTCAGGGGCCGCTATCGGGCGCCCGGCGCACAGTGACGAGCGTCTCGGTCTCCACGGCGGGGGCATGTGGGCAGTTCCCCACGAAGAACCCGCCGCCCCGATGCTCGAACGTCCACCCCTCTGCGGCGGGCACGCCCTGCTCCAGCCACAGCGCCAGAGGGCCCGGCTCGTGCAGGCGCAGCCGTAAGATGTCCGCGTGGTTCTCCACGACCTCGGCGGCCGCCGGTCCCAGGAACTTGTCGAATCGCCCTCCCACGGCCCAGCCGTTCACAACGGGCAGGAGCAGAAGCAATCGATCGGTGAGTGGCTCGAGCCAGATGGTGTAGGCATCCGTCAAGCGCGCGGCCGTGCCTTCGTACCAATCCCATACGACCAGGCCTTCGGCAGGCGGTGAGGCCGGGCCCGGGTAGGGCTGGCGCATGGCGTTGCGCCACGTATAGTCTTCCGGCCGCAACCGCCCCTCCATGGAATCCGACACGTTCGCCAGATGATACATCGCCACCGCGGCTGCCTCTCCGTGGAGGGGGGCGATCACGCGATACGGTCTGCATGGTGCCGGCTTCTGGACCGACAGGGCGCCGACGGTGGAGTACTCCAGGAACAGACTCTCCGGCAGGGGCGCTGCCGGCGCCTGGGGCCGAAGCAGCCGGCCGTCTTCGTAGCAGACGGGCATGACCGCTTCGCGGGTCAAGTCGGCCGGAGGATCGCTGAGGTAAATCGGGCCGCCGGAGAGGGCCTTGGAGACCGCCATCATCCGCCCCGCCCGCGGATCACTGCAGTGGAACATGTCGTGATCGCCCCAGGCCACTTGGCCCAGCCAGGGGATGTTGGCGTAGGACTGAAACAGGTGCTGGCGGGCTTTTTCGTCATCGCCCCTGGCGTAATCGGCACTGCAGCGGGAGCTGTTGCTCACGTCGAGGTTGAACAGGTTGTACGCGGCCTGCCCGTTGCAGTTCATCAGGTCCATGGATCGACCGGCCAATGAGTCTTCCAGGGCACGATTCATCCGCCGGGCATGGCGATAGGGATTCGCCACCGGCTGGCGGTTCGGCTCGTGCAGCGCATTGCGCCAGTGCCGCGCCCCCGACAGATCGGCGATGGCGAAGGACATGAAGTCGACCTTGATGAAGTCGAAGCCGGCGGCACCGTCCAGCAGGGCCTCCATGAATGCCCGTGCCGCCGGCGGGTCGTCCGCCGGCAGCCGCCCGCCGGCGGCATTCGAGACCAGCCGCTCGGGCGGCAAGTCCGGGTGTTTCAGGGCCGGGTCCAGACCCGCCATGCCGGCACAGAAGGGCAGCCACAGGCCGAACCAGGCGAGATCCGCCTCGTCCCGCTTCGCGAGCAGAGGAGCGAAACCGTCGGGGAACTTCGTCGCATCCGGAGCGAAGCGGCGTAAGCGCCGGTCAAAATACTCCTCGGGATTGGCGAAGTCCTGATGCCCGTCATCGATGAGCATGTAACGCACCGGGACCGGGCCGGCCTGAAGCGCGTCGGCGGTGCGGCAGAGCAGGTCCGCGTCGATATCCCGCCGGTACTCCTCCCACGTGCACCAGCCCAGGTAAGCAAACGGCGTCGGGTAGGCCTTGGCTTCTCGCAGGGCGAGGGTGGGAATGGCGGCCGCGGCCTGAGCAAACGTGTCGGCGAAGACACGGTACGGATCATCCCCGCGAGCCCAGGCAAGCAGCGGCCGCTCGCCGTCGTCGGGCAGGTCCGTGCCGTGTCCGCCGACCCGCAGGATCAACCGCCCCGCTTCCGTCGCCAGCCACCCGTATCTCGCCTCCAACCCCAGCGGCAGCAGCCCCACATAGCCGGAGGCGAGCCGGAGCAGGGCGAAAACCGCCCCTTCGGGCAGGTCTTCCGGGCGATCCGCGACGAACGGGTGCATCCGGTTGCAGGGGACCGGCCAATGGTCCGGCGGTGGAGCATAGTAGACCATCCGCTCGATCGCCGGGAGACCCAGCTCGAAGCTGCAGTGCCGGCCGCGCCAGTCGTCGATCGGTTCGGTCAGCGCTCGTCGCAGCAGCCCCGCAGTGGGCCGGTCGGGAAGCGTCAGATGCATCATGGCAGTTCCCTGTCGTGTCGGCGGAATGAATTGAGTAACCCGGCCTTCGCCGGGCGCCCCATGTTGACCCGCGGCGGGGAGCGGGCAAGGCGTGCGGCTGCTTCAATCCTAACACGAATTCACTGGTGCGATCCGCGGACGCGGCACACTTGCCTTTCCGACACACATCCGGGCCAAAGGGTGACCCCGGCCGCTGTTGCTGGTTCGAGCGCGAGCGTCGAACATGGTCGTGGCTATTCAAGGAGATCGCTCATGAACGCGCGACTGATCGTCCTGTCCTTGTTGGTGCTCGTGGTGGGCCGGGGTTTCGTCGAAGGCGGGGAGAACATGCTCGGCCGGCAGAGCCACAACGTGGGGCTGGCCGTGTTGCCGGTGCCGGGCGAGGTGGTGATCGATGGGAAGCTCGACGACTGGGACTTCACCGGCCGCATCTGGGTCTTCGCCGACAAGATGATCCGCGACCGGTATTCGGCGCAGGCGGCGGCGATGTGGGACGAGGATTCCCTGTACCTCGCGGCGAAGTGGCGGGACCCCACGCCGATGATGAACCTCGTCAACCCGCGCTTCAACGCCAACGAGGGCTGGAAGAGCGACTGCTGGCAGATTCGGATCAAAAGCGACCAGATCGTGCACCTGACCACGTGGCACCACACGGCCAAGGACGAGGCGGTGGTGCACGTGACCTACGCCCCGAAAGGGTCGGGCGAGCCGGAGTTCATCGTCTTCGGGCCGCAAGGCAAGCTCGGGCGGGGCATCGCGCAGGCATTCGAGAAGGACGACACCGGGCGGGGCTTTGTCCAGGAACTGCGGGTGCCGTGGGAGGTGCTGTTCAAGGACGTGCCGAAGATCGAGCCGGGGCTGACGATCCGGCTGGGCAACGAGTTTCTGTGGGGCGGGCCGACGGCGCGGAACTGGCCCGCCCACCGCTATGCCGACAACCTGCAGCCGGACTCGACCAGCCGCGAGTTCTACTGGCAGAACTGGAAGGCGTGGGGCGACGCGACGCTGAAGGCCGAGGGCGACGTGCCCATCCGCCGTTATGTCGATGAGGCCTCGAAGCTGGCCGGCACGATCCCCGTGCGGGCGACGATCCCGGCCGACGCGACGCGATTCACCCTGGCGATCAACGACGCGGGCGGCGGGCGGGTCCGCAATCTCGCCGGCGCTTTCGACCCGGAGGACTACACCGTCGAGCAGGCCGGCGACCGGCGGGGGGTCGAAGTGATGTGGGACGGGCTCAACGACGACGGCGATCTCGTGGCGACCGGCGAATACGACGTGGTCGGGCTCACGCACGGCGGGCTCGGGGCCCGGTGGGAGACCTGCTACTACAACCCCGGCGATCCGCCGTGGGAAGTGGTCGACGGTTCGGGCACCTGGGGCGGCGACCACGGCCACCCCGAACACGTCGCCGCGGCGGGTGAGTGGATGATGATCGGCTGGCGCGGCGTGGAGGGCGGTCACGGGATCATCGCGATTCACCCCGAAGGCAGAAAGCAGTGGGGCGAAAAGCGCTCCGCCCTCGCCCTGGGCGCCGACGAGCAATACGTCTACGCCGCGGTGCGGTCGGCCTACGTGCGCGGCGCGCTGTGCCGGTTCGACCGCGACACCGGCGAGAATCGCCCCTTCGTCCTCGACGGCAAGACCCGCACGTTCGAGCTCATACCCGAGGCGATCTTCGGCGAGAACGTGCCGGGCGAGATCATCGATATCGGCAGTGACGGCGAGACCCTCGTGCTGGCGATGAGCGGCGGGAAGCTCGGCCTGCTCCATCCGGTCACCGCCGAGCTTCGCAGGACGATCGACGCGCCCAACGTGCAGGCCGTGGCCTTGGGGGATGCGGGGTTGTTCTACGTCGATGGCGAGCGTCTGCATGCCGTGGACACCAACAGTGGCAAGTCGCGCGCGATCAAGACGCCGGGCGTGGAACGGGCGGGGCGCATCGCGATCGATCGCGACGGGAATCTGCTGGTGATCGACACCGGGGCGGACTCACAGGTCAAGGCCTACAACGGCGAAGGCGAACTCATCTACACGGTGGGCGATAAGGGTGGCCGGCCGATTCGCGGCAAGTGGCAGCCGACCGGACTGCTGAACGTCAGCGACGTGGCGGTCGACAAGGACGGGCGGATCTGGGTGGTGGAGCACTACGCGTATCCCCGGCGGGTGTCGGTCTGGCGGCGGCCGGCTACGACCGATCGCGCAGAACTGGTTCGCGATTACGTCGGCAACGCCACCTACGCCGGCTCCGGCGGTCACCTGCATCCGACCGACCCGTCGCTGGCGTACTGGGGCCCGGTGGAGATGAAGATCGACCGCGAGGCCCACGAGTACGAGGTCACGCGAATTCTCTGGGTCCCGGATCGAGAGAAGGGCGAGGCGTTTCCGATGCTGCACCACAGCGGGCACTGGTTCGCCAACCCGATCCTCTTCACCAGCGACGCTTCGGGTGAGCCGCGGACATACGCCTACATGAACGAACGCCTCTACCACGCGATCTACATGGAGCGCGGCGACGTGTTCGAACCGGTCGCGGCGGTCACGGTGGTCGGCGCCGTGTCGGGCAAGATCGCCCGCAGTCGTGAAGTGGTCGAGCCGCCGTCCGGCGAGTTCGAAGGGCTGAACGCCTGGGACGGGATCATCTGGAACGATCTGAACGGCGACGCCGCGGTCCAGCGGAACGAGTGCATCGTGTTCCCGGCAAGACAGGAACGAGGGCGCATGGTCAGCGACCTGCCCATGGGCCACTACTGGGGCGGCCGGCCGGATGACGACCTGTCGCTTTACGTCGATGGCGTGCATCGCATTCGACCGGTGCACTTCGCCGAAGACGGCGCTCCGGTCTACGCCCGGCCGAGCATCGAGAAACTGCCGACCGACGACGTCGGGCAGTACTACCCGATCGACGAGGCGGGCGTGCTCGTGTGGATGAGCAAGCGCGGGTATCCGCGGGCATCGCAGGGGATCCGCGGCCTCGATCTCAAGACCGGCCGGGAGCTGTGGTCCTACCCCGATCTCTATCCCGGCGTGCACGGGTCGCACCGGGCGCCGATGGCTTCGCCCGGCCTGGTGATCGGTTCGCTCAAAGCCCTCGGGGCGGCGAAGGTCAACGACGAGGTCGGCCACGTCTTCGCCATCCGCGGCAACCTCGGGCAGGACTACTTCTTCACCGCCGACGGGCTCTTCGTGGGGGCGCTGTTCCAGGATGGTCGGCTGCCGGGCGACAGCTTCCCCGCCACCGAAGCCGCGCTTGAACAGATGCCGCTGGGCGGGATGAGCGAAGGCGGCGAGCCCTTCAACGGCTGGTTCGGCCGACAGAACGACGGCGTGATCCGCATGCTCACCGCGCTGCAGGCGCGCCAGGCGTGCACGGTGATCCGCATCACCGGTCTCGAGACGATCGCCCGGTTCGAGGCCGAGGCGATTGAACTGGACACGCCGGCCCTGGTCGCCGCCGAACGCGACAACGCCGCCCGCGCCGCCGCGGACGAGACGACGCCCGGCTACACGCTCAAGCCGCTGACCAGTGCACCGACCATCGACGGCAAGAATGGGGACTGGCGTGGCGTGCCGCCGATGAAGATCGACCGGCCGCGGAATCCGAACAAGGCCACCGTGCGCCTCGCTTACGACGACGACCACCTTTACGCCTTCTTCGACGTGATCGACCCCAGCCCCTGGCTCAATCGAGGCCGGGAGTTGGCCACGCTGTTTAAGACCGGCGATGCGGTCGACATCAAGCTCGGCGTCGACCCCGACGCCCCGGCGAACCGCGCCGATCCCGTCGCCGGCGACATGCGCCTCCTCCTCGCCCCGTGGCGGAATGGGGTGGCGACGGTGCTGATGCAGCCGGTCGATCCCGACGCGGCCGAGTCGAAGCGCTATCGCTATGAATCCCCGGTGATGACGAAGATGTTCGACCGCGTCGAGACCATCGACGCCGCCGACGTCGCGGTGTCGACGGGTGAGAACGGCTACCAGGTGGAGGCGGCGATCCCGCTGGGGGCGATCGGCTGGTCGCCTGAATCGGGGCGGACGATCCGCGGCGACGTGGGCGTCATCAGCAGCGATGCCGAGGGCATGGTCAACGTCGCCCGCACCTACTGGTCGAACCGGATGACGAACATCGTCAACGACCTGCCCTCCGAAGCCGCCCTGACGCCGCGCTTCTGGGGCGAGATCACGGTGGAGTAACACGGATCAACGAGCCCCGACATGCCGGGACTCCGGATGGATGACACCGACGTGGGTGAGTTCCCGGCAGGTCGCGGGGACGTGCTGAATTGGCCGCGGTTCGACCCCTCCCCCTCGGCCGCTCGCGGCGGGGGAGGGCCGACTGCCAAATCCGCCATGCGCCCCGGTACCTTGCCATGGCGCCAATCGCTCGAATTCTCGCCCGCTGCATCAAAAGCGCTCGCCGCGGTGAAGCGACGGGCGCTCGTCCCGCGTCCGGCGGCGTCGTGGCGCGTCAGGCGGGCTGGGCGGCGGCCAGCTCGTAATCTGCCGCCACGAACTTGCTCGTATCCAGCGTCGGCATCACCTGCTCGATGAACGCGTTCTCGTCGTCCGGCATCGTGTCCAGCGAATCCCGCATCATGCCGAGCCAGGGCTGCTCGCGCTCGGGGATGTCGAGTTCCCCGGCGTTCATGCCCCGCTCCATGAGGTCGATGGCGGTGCGGGCGGCGGCCTTGCCCGCGAGGTAGTGCGACTCGGCGTCGACGATCGTCTGGCCGATGCGGATCGCGCTGGCCGGGGTCAGAATGTACGCCTGCGGCTCGTGGCGGGCGTCCGAGTTCACCATCCAGTCACGAAGCATCCGCACGCCCTCCGGCCCCGATGCCGCCGCCTGGTTCATCAACCGCGTGTCGAAGATGAGCTGCTCCATGGAGCACGTCGGGGCGAAGTCGGCGAGCAGTCGTACGTTCGGCACCGACTCGTTCGACCACGTGTCGCAGGTCGCCCCCGCGATGTTGCCGAGCTTGGTCAGGTGGGCGCAGGCCGAGGTCTTGCCCTCCATCGCCATCGGCCGACCGGTGATGGCCTTGAGGATCGGGTTCTCGTAGCCGCAGTCCTTGCCCGGCCCGACGGCGCCGCACTCGTAAGCCACGAGCGAACGCACCGCGGAGACGGCCCGATCCACCGCGGCGAACACCCGCGGGATCATCTTCTGCTCGGCGAGGACCATGGCGGTGTTGGCGAACCCGCACGCCGTGTCCCCCGCCGCGTGCACGCCATGGCGAGTGGCGATCTCGGCGATGTGCGACCACAGGAACCGCATGTCCCGCGCGCCCATGATGCACAGGGAGAAGATCACCTGGGGGAGGTCGCACATCTGCAGGGCCTCGTCGTGCACCTCCTTGCCGCCGACGGATTCGATGCTGAGCAGTTCGGCTCCGGCGGCGGCGCTGCCATCGAAGGTCTTGAGCATCGCGTCCCACAATTCGCCGCTGCGCATCACCGGCGGGCGGACCATCTCGCGGGTGTCGTTCGGCGTCATCCGGAGCACCATCTTCAGCCCCGTCGTCTCGTGATATTGCTGCATCACCTCCAGCAGAATCTTCGCGAGGTCAATGCCCCACTGCGGGTTCTCGGTCATCGGCGGCAGGGTTTCGAATTCCACCATCACGCCGGGCGGCTGAAGCTCCGCGGCCCGGCGAAGGGCGCCGGTGATCATCTGGCTGTACTGGTGTCGCACCGCGTCCATCGTTTCCTCATTGACGAACATCGTGGGCAGGGTGAAGTTGAGTTCGGGGTAGACTTCGCCCCCGCCGAAGAAGGCTTCAGGATTCAGTCCGATTTCGCCGGCCATCATGGGAAAAGCATCGCGTCAATCGCGACGGCGGTTGGCGGGGGACTGCGACCAGCGGACGTTCAGTTCGTGGGGGATGTCGAGCTGGTCGAGCACGCGGCCGGCGACGAAGTCGATAAGGTCGTCGATCCGTTCGGGCAGCATGTAGAAGCCGGGGTTGGCCGGGAGAATGATCCCCCCGGCGGAGGCGACCTGCTCCATGTTGCGGATCTCGATCCGTGACAGCGGCGTCTCGCGATGGACGAGCACGACCTTTCGTCGCTCCTTGAGCGCGACATTCGCCGCCCGGTGCAGCAGGTTCTCCGACCGCCCGGCCGCGATCGCCGACAGGGAGTTGTTCGAGCAGGGCACGACGACCATGCCGTCGTGCAGGAACGAGCCGGAGGCGATTGCCGCCCCGACATCGCGGTAATGGTGCAGCGTCATGCCGTGACGGTCTGTCCCGGCGAGGGCGGCGAGATCGACGCCTTCCATGCCGAGTTCGTCGTGCAGCAGGCGCTGGCCGAGTGGTGAGACCACGAGGTGCACTTCCACGTCGTTCGCGACGAGCAGTTCAATGACTCGGCGGGCGTAAGCCGCGCCGCTTGCTCCGCTGATACCGATGACAATGCGATGGCTGGCCATGGAAACGACCTCCGACGCGTGCGGACCATGATAGGCGGGGCGAGCGAATGGCGCGGCAGCTCACCCCGAAAATCGGCCGCGCCGGTCAGCTGATCCCCGGCGGCAGTGGGCCGGGGGGTTCGTTCGGCCCGGCGTCGTCGTCATCGTCCGACGGCTCCGGGGGTTCCGGCGGCTCCGGGGGCGGGGTCTGGTTCTGCGGATCGCGCGGAGGCGGCGGCTCGTAGTACGGCGAGCCGGGCGGGGTTTCGCCCTGCTGCTTCCGACGCATCTGCTCCACCTTTTTCTGATACTGGTCCCACGAACGGCTCAGCGTCTCCAAGACCCGCGGACCCTGCGGAGCGGCGAGGAAAATCCGGCACGCCACCGCCGACTTCGGGTAGAAGCTCGTGATAAAGTCCAGGCAGAACTCCGTCGCCGAGTGACTGATCATCACCGCGTTGGCGTAGGTGCCGCTCAGGTCCTCCTCCGGCAGCTTGAGCTGGTCGTAGATGTCCTCGATGGACGGCTTCGGCGCGTCGGACGGGGGCTTGGGCAGTTCCCGCAGCTCGCCGAAGCGGCTGGCGAACTTCTCGAGATTCTGCTTCAGGGCGTTGATGAAGCCCGGAATGACCGACGGCGGCATGACCACCCGCGACGCCACCTGGTGCGGGCGGGTCATGGTCTGCAGGAAGTCGACGATGAATTCGTGCGGGCCGTTGAGCACGATCGCCCCGGTGGAGAACACGCCGCGGGCCACGTCCTCGGGCACCCGGGCACTGACGTGCTGCTGGCGGATGCGCTGGGTCTGCCCGGCATCCGGCTCGCCGCCCGCCTCGTCGCCGGGGTTCTCGTCCCCGCCGCCCGGCTGGTCCTCGGGAGGCAGGTCGTCCGGCGGATTGTTGTTGTTCTGGTCATTCATGGCATGTGCTCACTCATCCGCCCGTGGTCCTACGCAGGAAGCAGGGTATCGCCCCACGCCGGGCGAGGCAATGCAGGCGCGGGCTTGCTTCCGCCGCGGGCTCGCTTCAGCGAGGCGGGCCGGGGTCGGTTGATCGCTCCCGCTCTCGCTGAAGCGAGGCGGGCCGGGGGGCGGTTGATCGCTCCCGCTCTCGCTGAAGCGAGGCGGACCGGGGTTGGTTGATCGCTCCCGCCCTCGCTGAAGCGAGGCGGGCCGGGGGGCCTCACGCCTCGGGGGCTTCGCCCTTCGCTTCGGGTTCCTCCGTCTCGGCCAGCGGCGCCGCGGCGACGAGGCGGTCGCCCTTCTTCAGGTTGATCACCCGCACGCCCTGGGCCCCGCGGCCATAGCAACTCACTTCCGCCACCTTCGACCGCACGATCATCCCCTGCTCCGTGATGAGCATCATCTGGTGACCTTCGGTCACGGCCAGGGCGGTGACGACCTCGCCGTTGCGCCGGGTCACCTTGATGTCGATCCGGCCCTTCCCGCCGCGCTTCTGCGGGTGCGGCTCGCCGCCTTCCGGCTTGACGAGGTACTCCGACATCGCGGTGCGCTTGCCGTAGCCGTTCTCCGTGATCGTGAGCAGGTCGGCGTTATCGTCGGCCCGGTTCATGGCCACCACGCGGGCCCCGCCGTTCAGCGAGATGCCCTTGACCCCGGCCGCGGCCCGGCCCATCGCCCGGGAGTCGTTCTCGTTGAACCGGATCGCCATGCCCTGGTTCGTGCAGAGGATCAGATCGTCGTCGCCGTAGGTCAGCCGCACGTCCACCAGCCGATCGCCGTCGCGGAGGTTGATGGCGATGAGCCCGCCGCTGTGCACGTTGCGATACTGCTTGAGGATGGTGCGTTTGACCAGCCCGCTCGCGGTGGCGAAGACGAGGTAGTTGCTGAACCGTTCGAAATCCTGGATGGGCAGGAAATTCCGGACCCGTTCGCCGTCCTTGAGATCAAGCAGGTTCACGATCGCCCGCCCCCGTGCCGTGCGCGACGCCTCGGGCACTTCGAAGACCTTCATCTTGAACACCCGCCCGGTGTTGGTGAAGCACAGCAGGTCGTCGTGGCTGGAGGCGACGAACAGGTGCTCGACGAAGTCGTCATCGCGGCTTTCGGCCCCGATCACGCCCCGGCCGCCCCGGCCCTGCGTGCGGTAGCCCTCGACCGGCAGCCGCTTGACGTATCCGCCGTGGCTGATCGTGATCACCACCTCGTGCTCGGGGATCAGGTCGCCGATGACCAGACTCTCCGCCTCGTCCTGTTCGATCTTCGTGCGGCGGTCGTCGGCGTACTTCCGCTTCAACTCCTCGGTGTCCTCGCGGATGATCTGCAGCACCCGGCGGTCGTCGGCGAGGATCGCTTCGTACTCCTCGATCTCCTCGAGAAGCTGGCGGTACTCGCTGAGGAGCTTTTCGATTTCGAGGCCGACGAGGGAGATGAGCTGCATGCGGCCGATCGCCTCGGCCTGGGCGCGGGAGAGCCGCGCCGCGCCGTCCGGCGATGCCGCCGCCGCCTCGATCAGCTTCGCGGGAATCTCCGGCGCCAGCCGGTGGTCTTCGGGAATCCGGAAGCCCCTGGCCATGAGCTTGTCGATCGCCTCCTCGCGGGCCTGGGACTGACGGATGAGCTTGATCACCTCGTCGATGTCGCACGCGGCGTAGATCAGCCCCTCCCGCAGGTGGGCCGCCTGCTGCGCCTGGCGGAGCTTGTACATCGTTCGCCGGCGGATCACCTCACGCCGATGGTCGATGAACTGCTCGATCAGTTCCTTGAGCCCCATCGTCCGCGGCTGGCGGTGGACCAGGGCGATATTCATGATGCTGAACGTCTGCTGCAGCGCGGTGAACTGCCAGAGCTGGTTGAGCACGACGTTCGGATCCACCCCCTTGCGGCAGTCGACGACCAGGCGCATGCCCGCCCGGCCGGAGTAGTCGTTGACGTCGGAGATGTCCCGGATCCGTTCGGTCTTCACCGCCTCGACGATCTGGTTGATGATCGTGCTCTTGAGCACGTTGTAGGGAATCTCGGTGAACACGATGCGGCTCTTGCCCGACTTCGTCTGTTCGAAGGCGGCCTTGCCGCGGACGGTGACCTTGCCCCGGCCGGTCGCGTAGCCCTCGATGATGCCCCGCCGGCCCTTGATGATCCCGCCGGTCGGGAAGTCCGGGCCCGGCACCATCTGCATCAGCTCCTCCAGCGGCAGGTCGGGGTTCTCGATCAACGCCACGATCGCGTCGCAGATCTCGCCGAGGTTGTGCGGTGGAATGGACGTGGCCATCCCCACCGCGATTCCCACCCCGCCGTTGATCAGCAGGTTCGGGAACTTCGCGGGCAGGACGGTCGGCTCCATCCGCGTGCCGTCGTAGTTCTCCTGGAAGTCGACGGTGTCGAACTTCAGGTCTTCGAGCATCTCCGTGGCCGGGGCGGCGAGGCGGGCCTCGGTATACCGCATGGCCGCGGGCGGGTCGCCGTCGATCGATCCGAAGTTGCCTTGCGGATCGACCAGGGCGTGGCGCATCCGCCACGGCTGGGCGAGGCCGACCAAGGTCGGATACACCACCGACTCCCCGTGCGGGTGATAGTTGCCCGAGGTGTCGCCGGCGATCTTGGCGCATTTGCGGAACTTCGACCGCGGGCCGAGGTTCAGGTCGTGCATCGCCACGAGAATCCGACGCTGCGACGGCTTGAGCCCGTCGCGGACGTCGGGCAGCGCACGATCCATGATCGTGCTCATCGCGTAGGTCAGGTACGAATCCTGCAATTCGCGGTCGATCGGCAGATCGACGATTCGGCCCTCGAGGTAGGTGCCCGTCTCGCTCCCGTCGCCGGTCTGCGGTTCGATCTCGTCCGGCCGGTCGTCAGCCGGCGGGGTGGGTTCGTCAGCCATGGGTCAAAACACGCCTTTCTGGCAGGTTGATCAAGACCCGCGATTGTACCAGAAAACCGCGGAAGCGGCGAGTTCGCTTCCGGCAGCGAGGCCGATGTAAGTGCGGACTAATCAGGATGTTGCGGGGCGGCATTGCCTGCCGCGGGTTCCAGGGCCGCCAGGTACTCGTTGTTGCCGCCCCGGCCCTTGCGCCGGCCGCCGCCCGCCACCGGCGAGCGGATGTGGCCTCGTACCTGCACGCCCGACGCCGGCAGCGACGCCGACGCCTCCGCCATCGTCTGCTCCGCCTCCGCTTCGCTGAGCACGCCCCGCCCGCGGGTGGCGCGGTCGCTCTGTTCGTAGTGCGGCTTGACCAGGGTGACGATCCGCTCCGGCCGCCAGCGCAGGGCGGCGGGAATCGCGTGACGCTGCGGCGTCCAGCCGAGGTCGATCACCGCCAGGTCGACCGGTGCCGCGGCCGGCGCGATGTGCATCGCGTTCGTCCGCTCCATCACGACCACCCGCTCGTCCCGGCGCAGTTTCCACGCCAGAACGCCGTAGCCGGTGTCGATGGCGTAGACCTTCGCCGCGCCGCGCCGGAGCAGGCAGTCGGTGAACCCGCCGACATTGCAGCCGAGGTCGACGCAGAGGGCGCCGGTCACGTCGATGCCGAAGGCATCGAGCGCCGCGGCGAGCTTCAGCCCGCCGCGGGAAACGTACTCGCCCCTTCCGCGGTTTGCCATGTCGCCCATCATCACGCGAACCCCGCCGAGTGCAACAGCCCCGGCCCGCCTCGCTTCAGCGAGTGCGGGGGATCGGTCGCCGGTGGTCTCTCCGCCGCACACGGCTACGATCCACATGGTCGCCTCGAATTCATCACGAAAGGCAGCAATCGATATGCGATATCGCCAGCTTGGCAGCACCGGCATGACCGTCTCCGTCGTCGGCATCGGCACATGGCAGTTCGGCGGGGAGTGGGGCAAGAGCTTTGAACAGGAGGAGGTCGACGCGATGTTCGACGCCGCCCGCGAGGCCGGGGTCAACTCCATCGACACCGCCGAATGCTACGGCGACCACCTGTCCGAGCAGTTCATCGGCGCCGCGATCGAGAAGGACCGCGAGAAGTGGGTCCTCGCCACCAAGTTCGGTCACAAGTTCCACGAGGCGTTCGAACGCGAGACGATCTACGAACCGGAAAACGTGCGCGAGCAGCTTGAAGGTTCGCTCAAGGCCCTGCGCACCGACTACATCGATCTCTACCAGTTCCACTCCGGCCCGAACGAGCAGTTCGACCGCGACGACCTGTGGGAGCTGCTGAACCGCGTCAAGGAGGAAGGCAAGGTCCGCCACCTCGGCGTGTCGATCGGGTCGAACGACAACCTGCATCAGACCGACAACGCGCCCAACGTCGGGGGTGAGACGATCCAGGTGATCTACAACCGCCTCGACCGCACGCCGGAGCAGCGGGTGTTCGACGCGTGTCAGCGGCACAATCTCGGCGTGCTCGCCCGGGTGCCGCTGGCCAGCGGTTACCTGTCCGGCAAGTACACCCCGGAGGACGCGGACAAGTTCGCCGACGACGATGTGCGCGGTCGCTGGCACGGCGCGGAGAAGGCCCGGGCCAACCTCGAAGAGGCGCAGAAGATCAGGCAGCGGGAAGTGCCCGAGGGCGTGGACATGGCCCAGTGGGCGCTCGGCTGGTGCCTCAAGCATCCCGCCGTCACCTGCGTGATCCCCGGCTGCAAGAACGTCGATCAGGTGAAATCCAACGCCGCCGCCGCCGACGTCGACGTGGTCCCCATCGACCACCCGCAGTCGCAGCCGGCGCCGAGCAATCTGCCGGGGTGAGATGATCGCCGGGTCGCGAAATCGCCAGATCACCAGGTCACCGGATCTGAATCCCCGCCAAGGCCTGCTGCGCCCCTGAGGGCGCTTCGCAGCCCATGACGGGGCTTGATCCCGTGTTCCCTTCGTCGCTCGGTCGCTTCGACGCTTTCCGCACCGCTTTACTTTGGCGCGGTGATCGCTAGGGTGGAACGGACCCACCGTGAGAGGCGCACTGCAACAAACCGATTCGCCGCCGGAGAACCTGAGCTTCCGCAACCTGTGGCGGTTCATCACGTTCTCCTTTCCCTACTGGCCGAGCCAGTTGGCCGGGATCGTGACCGGGCTGATCCGTGTGCTGCTCGGGCTCGCGGTGCCATGGTTTCTCAAAGGCGCGATCGACTACGTCGCCAACCCGTATCTCAAGGGCGAGATCGACGCGGTCGAAGCGTGGCAGTCGATGCTCTGGCTCTCCGGGGCCCTGCTGGCGGTGATGGCGATCCACGCCCCGGCCACCCTCGGGCGGTTTTACTTTCCGCACCGGGCGATGGCCAGCGCGGTTCGCGATATCCGCTATCGGCTGTTCGCGCACCTGCAGCGCCTGTCGCTGGGCTTCCATACCCAGCGGGCGACGGGGGGCGTGGTGGCCCGGGTGATCAGCGACGTCCAGGCCGCCCAGCAGTCGTTCGATATCATCTTCGTGCAGCTCACGCAGCAGATCATGACCGCGGTGGTGGTTTCGGTGGTCATGTTCTGGATCGACTGGCAGTGGGCGATGGTGGCCTTCGCCGCCACGCCGATCTTCGTGGTCACCACGCGGATCATTCGCCGGCCGATGCGCCGGGCGACGCGGAAGCAGCGGGAGACGGTGGAGCGGATGAGCGGCCGGGTGCAGGAGCGCTTCGCCATGATCCGCGAGGTGCAGGCCTTCACCGCCGAAACCTACGAGGAACGCCAGGTCCTCGACGACGCCGAGGAACTTCGGCGACACACGCTGCGTCAGCGGCTGCTCGCGGGTTTCTTCCGTTCATCGGTGGAGATCACGCGGTACCTGACGGTGGTGCTGGTGGTGGGCTTCGGGGCGTACCGGATTCTCGCCGTGCCCGAAGCGGGGATTGAGGTGGGCGATCTGTCGCTGTTCTTCATGTACACCATGCGGCTGCTGGCGCCCCTGCAGTTCTTCGCCGACCTTTACACGCGGATGCAGATTTCCGCCGCCGCCGCGGACCGGGTGCTCGAGTTCTTCGACACCGTGCGGGACATCACCAACGAACCCGACGCCGTGCCCCTGGAGATCGAGCGGCCGCCGGAGGTGCGCTTCGAGAACGTCTCGTTCTCCTATCCGACCGATGAGCCGGTCGTCGTG
>CAYFQS010000036.1:0-16591 GCA_964345245.1 uncultured Planctomycetaceae bacterium
GCGACCGCGGAGAGCAGGAAAGTGCGGAGTTGGCTGCACTTGCCCGGGACGATGTCTGTCGGCTCCGCCGCGGGGCCTCGACCCATGGCGACTGAAGTCGCCACGCCGCGGGGTCTCGAACCATGGCGACTGAAGTCGCCACGCCGTGTTAGCGGTCAATCGGCGTATCAACCGCTTGGGCAAAGCAGTTGTCACGGGCCGAGACGGCGTGGTACGATAGTGTTTTCGTCAGGCGAGCCATCCCGGTGTGAGCCGGGTGCGGATCGTCCCGGCAGGGATAGAAGGCAAAGCTCGCCCTCAGCACCACCAGGGCCTGAGGGCTTTTTTCATGTCCGCAGGCCCCAGGCCGCGAGGGAACCAGCCATGAGCCGAGCCGTGTCAACCGCCCCTTCGCCTCATGCCGCCGTGATCGGCATGCAATGGGGCGACGAAGGCAAGGGCCAGATCGTCGATCTGGCCACCGAGCAGTTCGACTACATCGTCCGCTACAACGGCGGGAACAACGCCGGGCACACCGTGCAGATCGGCGACGAACGCTACGCCCTGCACCTGATCCCCTCCGGCATCCTCAACGACGAGACGATCAACGTGATCGGCAACGGCGTGGTCATCGACCCCGTCGGGCTGCTCCAGGAGATCGCCGGGCTGCGGAGGCGGGGCATCGAGGTCGGCGACAATCTGCGAATCAGCGACCGCGCCCACCTCGTGCTGCCCTACCACAAGGTGCAGGACGGGCTGATGGAAGCGGCGGTGAGCGAGGCGCGGGGCGACGGCAAGAAGATCGGCACGACAGGCCGGGGCATCGGCCCGGCCTACGCCGACAAGATGCTCCGCAGCGTGGCCCTGCGCATGGCCGACATGCTCGATCCCGATCGCTTCCGAGACAAGCTGCGCCACATCGCCGCGGTGAAGAACGTGATGCTCCAGCCCATCGCCGAACTCGCCGGCGAGCCCTTCGAGCCCTACGACGGCGAGAAGCTCGCCGAGGAGTACCTCGGCTACGCCGACCAGCTTCGTCCGCACGTCTGCGACACCACGCACCTGCTGCACACCGCGATGGCGGACGGAAAGAAGCTGCTCTTCGAAGGGGCGAACGCCTGCCTGCTCGACGTGGACCACGGCACGTACCCCTACGTGACCTCGAGCAACTGCTCGTCCGGCGGCATCTATCCCGGCGCGGCCGTGCCCGGCGGCACGGTGGGCCGCATGATCGGCGTGGTGAAGATGTACTGCTCCCGCGTGGGCGGCGGGCCGTTCCCGACCGAACTGCACGGCGAGACCGCCGACGCCATCCGGGACCGCGGTAACGAATACGGCACGACCACCGGCCGGCCGCGCCGCTGCGGCTGGCTCGACCTGTTCGCCCTGCGCTACACCACCCGGCTCTGCGGCACGACGGAACTGGCGTGCACCGGGCTGAGCGTGGTCGCCGGGCTCGACGCGCTGAAGCTCTGCGTCGGGTATCGCCACGAGGGGCGGGCGCTGCCGAGCTTCCCCGCGAACCCCGCGGTGCTCGGGGCGGTCGAGCCGATCTACGAAGAACTACCCGCCATCGAGCAACCGCTCGAAGATTGCAGCCACTACGATGATCTGCCCGACGCCGCCCGGCAGTACCTGCGGTTCATCGCGGACTATGTGGGCGTGCCGGTGAGCATGGCCTGCGTCGGCCGCCAACGGTCGCAGATCATCCGCATCCCGAACGAGGAATGACCGGCACGAGCCGGTTGACGTGACGTGAACGATCCCGCCGCCAATCCGAGTCCGCGTGAAGCCGCCGGCGCCAGAGACGTGCCCGAGGTGCTGCCGCGTCACGTGGCGATCATCATGGACGGCAACGGCCGCTGGGCCCGGAAACGTGACAAGCCGCGGTACTTCGGCCACCAGCACGGGGCCCAGGCCGTCCGCCCCATCGTGACCGAGTGCGCGAAGCTCGGCCTCGAGGCCCTGACGCTCTACTCGTTCAGCATGGAGAACTGGAAGCGGCCGGCGGAGGAGATCGACTTCCTCATGGACCTCTACACCGAGTACCTCGAAGCCGAACGCGGCACGATGATGGAAAACAACGTCCGCTTCCGGCAACTCGGTCGGCGGGAGGGACTGCCGACGAATGTGCTCGACGAACTCGACCGCACCACCGAGATGACGTCGAAGAACACGGGCCTCGTGCTCGCCCTGGCCCTCAACTACGGCTCGCGCACCGAGATCACCGACGCGGTGCGAAAGCTCGCGATCCGCGTGGCGTCGGGCGAGATCACGCCGGATCAGATCGACGAGGCGGCGATTTCGAGTGAGCTGTATTCCACCGGTCTGCCGGACCCGGACCTGCTGATCCGCACGGCGAACGAGATGCGGATCAGCAACTTCCTGCTCTGGCAGATCAGCTACGCGGAACTGTGGGTCACGCCGACGCTGTGGCCGGACTTCACCGTCGAACACCTGCACGAGGCGCTGCGGTCGTACGCCCGCCGTCAGCGGCGCTTCGGGGATCTGAACGCGAAAACGAGTTAACCGCCGATGCTGCGTTACCGCCTTATCTTCGGACCGCTGATGATTGTCGGTGGTCTGTTGCTCTTCTGGCTGGACGGCCGGCTCGATCAATGGGAACTGCAGGGAGTGTGGCGCGACGTGTTCGCCGGGCGGGCTCATCCGCCGGCGGGGCTGGTGCTGCTTTTCGCGGCGTCGGCGATCATCGTCTTCGCGGCAAGGGAACTCGCCCAGTTGTTCCGGGCCGAGCGCCTGCCCGCTCACACGACGCTGATCTCGCTTTCCGCGATCGCCGCCTGTCTCGCGGTGTACGCCACGCCGCAGTCGCTTCAGGCCCCGACGGGGGTGGTGATCGTCGCCAGCGTGCTTATCGCCTGCTTCATGATCACGCTGTGGTGGCACAGCCGGGACGCGGATTTCGAAGGCGTGGTCGCCGCCGCGGGGGCGACGATGTTCGCCGCGGCGTACCTCGGGCTCATGGCCGGGTGCTACCTCGCCCTGCGGCGCTGGCATTCGCCGTGGGAAGTGCTCGGCGTGCTGCTGATCACCAAGAGCTGCGACATCGGGGCGTACTTCGCCGGCCGGTACCTCGGCCGGCGAAAGCTCGTGCCCTGGCTCAGTCCGGGCAAGACGTGGGAGGGACTGGTCGGCGGGGTGCTGCTGGCCGTGGTCGCCGCCGTCGGCTTCGCCGCGATGAGCCAGCACACGAACATCGCGACCGTGTACCGCACGGCACCGGCCCCCGCGGAATCCGAACTCTACCGGGTTGACGGACCGAACGTGAAAGCGACCCCCGCGGAGCCCGCCGCCGCTCAACGCGTGTCCGTACATCGTTATCCCATCGGTTGGGCGGTGATCGCCGGCGTCGTCTTCGCCCTGGTCGGCCAACTCGGCGATCTGACCATGAGTCTGTTCAAGCGGGACGCCGGGGTGAAGGACTCCGGCGCGACGATTCCGGGCTTCGGAGGCGTGCTCGACGTGGTCGACTCGCCGCTGCTCGTCGCCCCGGTGGCCTACTGGCTGCTCTCCGCGGCCGTCATCAGCGTTCCGGCATGACCGCTCACGTCGCCCTTGCAACTTCGCCGATCTATAACGACACTTGCGACATGGAAGATCACGTGGATCGGGTGCTGTTCGACCGGGCGACGATCGCCGAGCGGGTCAGCGAACTGGCCGCCGAGATCGGGCGGGACTTCTCCGTGCCGGACGATCCGGGCCGAAAGGGCAACGTGACCGGCCTGCCCGAGCATCCCGACATTCTGCTGGTCCCGATTCTCACCGGCAGTCTGATCTTCCTGGCCGACCTGATCCGGCAGCTTCCGCTGATGACGCGAATCCGCCTCGTCTCCGCCAGTTCCTATCCGGGCAAGGCGACCCGCAGCCAGGGCGTGAGCATGGAGGGCAAGCTGCCCGACGATCTGACCGGCGCCCGCGTATTGGTGGTCGACGACATCCTCGATTCGGGGCGAACGCTCAGGGCGATCCACGACGGCCTCGGCAAGCGCGGCCCGGAGATGCTCAAAACCTGCGTGCTCCTGCGAAAGCAGATTCCCCCGGCCATGGCCTTCCCGGTCGATTACGTCGGCTTTGACATCCCCGATGAGTTCGTGGTCGGGTACGGGCTGGATTACGATGGGTTCTACCGCAACCTGCCGGACGTGGTGACGCTTCGGCCGGAGATGTACTCGTGACCGAAACGGATGTGAAAACGAACAACCACGACACCCGCCTCCGCGCCGAGCCGGTCGAGCCCGGCCTGGGTTTGCCCATCGACCGGGCCGACGCCCTGCTGCCCGCCGACCTGATCCAGGGCAGCGAGATCGTCATCCTCCTGCTCAAGCCGTCGCTCTGGTTCATCCTGCTCGGCAGTCTCAATTCGCTGGGCGTGCTGGCGATCGTGACCATCATCGCGGTCTGGCTGAAGTGGCAGATGCAGATCGGGCCCTTCGCCTCGGCCGACATCATCAACTTCGCCATCGTCCTCGCCTTCGCCCGCCTGCTCTGGCAGTTCTTCGAATGGCTCGGTCGCGTGTACGTGCTGACCGACCGGCGGGTCATCCGCGTCATGGGCGTGCTGCGGGTGCACGTCTTCGAATCCCCCCTCAAGAAACTGCAGCACACCGAGCTGCTGTTCAGCATCCGCGAGCGGCTGTTCGGCCTCGGCACGATTTCCCTGGCCACCGCCGGCTCCGGGGCGCCCGAGGCCTACTGGGTCATGGTCAACCAGCCACTCACCGTACACCACAAGTTGATTCAAGCGATCAGTCGGTGTCGCTGAGGCGGCGCCGGACGATCGCCGCGGCGAGGTCGCCTGCGGCTGCTCTTCAATCACCCCCGCGCGAGTAAACGGGATCACCCCATGGGTTCGCGCCCGCGCTGTTACGATCCCAAGGGGAACGACGACGCTGCCCGCCGGCGCATGCGTTGCCGTCAACCCGGCACCGGGATCGACTCGATGACCTGCTGGATGATTCGGCCGGGCGTGATCGGGCTGCCGTCGTGCAGGTACGTCCGCGTGATGATGCGGTGGGCGCAGACGGGCACGATGTGGTTGACGATGTCGTCGGGAACGACGTAATCGCGATGGTGGAGCAGGGCGCTGGCGCGGGCGGCCTGGGTGAGGGCAAGGGCCCCGCGCGGCGAGACGCCGATCTGGAGCTGGTCGTGTTTGCGCGTCGCGGCGGCGATCTGCACGATGTAATCCACCAGCGACGCGTCGATCTTCACCGCGTTCGCCCGTTCCTGGAGTTCCACGACGTCGCCGGCCGACATGACCGGCTCCAACCGCTGCAGCGCCATGCGCGCCGGTTGTTCGGTCAGGATGCGCGATTCGTCCTCGGCGCTCGGATAGCCGAGCTCGATCCGCATCAGGAACCGGTCGAGTTGGCTTTCCGGCAGAAAGTACGTGCCCTCGAACTCAAAGGGATTCTGGGTCGCCACCACGATGAACGGCTGGTCGAGCGGGCGCGTCTGCCCGTCCACCGAGACCTGTCCTTCGTTCATCGCTTCGAGCAGGGCCGACTGCGTCCGCGGCGTGGTGCGGTTGATCTCGTCGGCGAGCAGAATGTTGTTGAACACCGGGCCCGGCTGGAAGGTGAACTCGTGGGTGTCCTGGCTGTAGATGGTCACGCCGAGCACGTCGGACGGCAGCAGGTCCGGGGTCAACTGCAGGCGGGCGAAGGAGCATTCGAGCGACCTGGCCAGCGCATGGGCCAGCACCGTCTTGCCCACGCCCGGCACGTCTTCGATCAGCACGTGCCCACGGGCGAGCAGGCAGATGATCAGACGGTCCACGGCGCTGGCATTGCCCATGAACACGCTCTGGATGTTCCGGCGGAGTTTCTCCAATCGCTGCATGTCGTTTAGTATACCGGCGAATGGCGCATCGCGGCAGGTGCCGCCGCGCTCGTCCGCCGACCGACGACAGACCCCCGCACTCAACAGGGCCACACCATGGATGCAAAGAACATCACCGTAGTCGGCGACGGCGCCATGGCGACCGTCTGCGCCGAGCTTCTTACCGGACAGGGCCATCACGTGACCATGTGGGGGCCCTTCGCCGAACACGTCGAGGAGATGCGGCAGAGCCGGGAGAACCGCCGGTACCTGCCTGAACTGCGATTGCCGGACGACATGCAGCTCACCGCGGATGAGGCGGAGGCGATGGACGATGCGGCGCTGATCGTCTCCGCGATCCCCACGCAATTCCTGCGGGGCGTATGGAAGCGATTCGTCTCGCACACGCCGGCGGGCGTGCCGATCGTCTCGGTGACCAAGGGCATCGAGAACGAGTCCCTGCTCCGCCCGACGCAGGTGATCGTCGACGTGCTAAGCGAGCGGGAGGAAGGCGGCGTGCGACCGGTCGGGGCGTTGAGCGGTCCGTCCATCGCCGCCGAGCTCGCCCGGCGGCTACCGGCCACCGTCTGCGTGGCCAGCAACGACGAGCAATTCGCCCTCATGCTCCAGGAGCTGTTCACCACGTCGTGGTTCCGGGTGTACACCAACCCCGATCTGCTCGGGGTGGAACTGGCGGCGGCGACGAAGAACGTCATCGCCCTCGCGGCGGGCATCCTCGACGGCCTCCAGGCCGGCAACAATGCGAAAAGCGCCCTGCTCAGCCGCGGCCTGGCGGAGATCACCCGGCTCGGCGTCGCCATGGGGGCGGAGCAGGATACGTTCTTCGGCGTCACGGGCGTGGGCGATCTCGCCACCACCTGCTTCTCGCCCACCGGGCGCAATCGCTCGGCCGGCGAGATGCTCGGCAGGGGCATGAAGCTCGACGCCGTGCTCGAAAACATCGAAGGCGTGGTCGAAGGCGTAACCACGACCAAGTCGGTCATTCAGCTCGCCCGCGGGCATGGCGTGGAGATGCCGATCACCGCCGCGGTGCACGCGGTGCTGTTCGAGGAGCTCGACCCCATCGACGGAATCTCGCAGTTGATGACGCGTCAGCCCAAGGAAGAGCGCATCGCCTGACCGGCGCGGCGGCGGGTGAAGATGAGCAACACGCCGCCGAGGAAGATCGTCATGCCGGCGGGCTCGGGCACCCGGGTCTCCTCGCCGAACTCGCCGGACTGCCGCGGCGGCTGGCCGCCGATGTTCACCGCCACCCAGTCCAGCGCCCCCAGCACGTCGAGCCGGGTGAACGTTTGTCCGGAGGTGGCGTCGAAGACCTCTTCTCCCGTCTCCCGCATGATGTGCAGGAAGTGATCCTGGTAGCTGTCGAAACCGCCGGTGAGGTCGGTGGTGTACTGTCCGATCATCTCGCGCACGAGGGCGGACGCCGCGGTGACGAAGGGCGCGGCGAAGCTGGTGCCCGATCCGCTGCGGGTGCCCCCGCCGTTGCGGAGCGATGCGATGCTGCTGCCCGGGGCGAGCAGGTCGAGGGCGTCGGATCGATTCGAGTAGAGGCCGATCGCGTCGCTCTTGCTCACGCCGCCCACGCTGATCGTGTCGTCGAGAATGGCCGGCAGGCTCAGCCCGCTCGTGCTGCCGGAGTTGCCGGACGCGGCGACCGTGATCACCCCCTTCGACTCCAACCCATCGAGGGCTTGCTGCATGCCTGAAATGTACCAGTAGTTCGGCACGTCGTTCGGCGTCGCGTACGTGCGGTCGCTGCCAAGGGAAAGATTGACGGCAGTGATGTTGAGCTCGGCCGCGTGGTCGTTGACCCACTGCAGCCCGCGGACCACGTCGTTGAAGCTGCCCTCGCCGTTGTCGGCGAGCACGCGAACGGAGACGAGCTCGATCTCGGGCGTCACGCCGAGGGTCCCGTCCCGGCTCGATCCGACAATGCCGGCCACGGAGGTGCCGTGGCCGTTGCCGTCGGACCAGTAGGTGGCCCGTTCCGAGCCATACTCCCCGCCGGCAGCGTAGTTGATCCCCGCCACCACGCGGTCGGCGAAGCCCGGATGATCGAAGTCAATACCGGTGTCGAGCACCGCGATGCGCTGGGCGGCGCCGGTCACGTCGTCCACGCCGTCGATGTCGGGGTAAACGGACCGCGCCTCGGTCACGCCGATGAGTTCGGCGGCGATGGTCAGGCCGGCGACCTGGCTCGCCGAAACGACCAGCCACGTGACAAGGGCGGCCGCAATCGACCAGCGACGCATGGTGGAACGGATCATCACAGTCCCCTGCAGCAAGCAAAACGCGAGTGTCCTGCGATGCTCATCGGCGGAATGAAGGGACCGGTTTATGAGGACTGGACGAAACGGGCGCGGTGCGGCAGGTGGCGGCGAAATCCGGAGCTCCGCCGGGACGGCGGTCCGGCCGGGATCAACCCATGAAAACACCCGGCCGCTCTTGACGAGACGACCGGGCGCTTGCCGAAGTCGGGGCATTCAGTCGCGATACGCTCAGGCGAGGGCGGCTTCCTTCACGCCGTTGCGGGCCCGCAGCAGGGCCACGCCTTCGCTGAGCTTCTCCCAGATGTCCGGGTCGTAGGCGTAGAGCAGGCCGAACATCTTCGCCACCTGCTCGTCGAGGGCGGCGATGTTTAGGGACACGACCTCCTGGCCGTTCACCTGGTAGGCGTCGTCCGGCTTGATCGCCTGGAAGTCGTACTTGCCGACGCTGCTGATGAGCATCCTGGCCTCGTTGGTGACGCCTTCGATGGCGTAGTTGGCCACGCCCCTGGCGCCGGCTTCGACCTTCTCGACCTCGGAGGCGTTGGGGCCGACGAAGTTCGACCGCCCGGCCATCGCCGCGATGAGACCGCCCTTGCCGAAGGCGATGCCGTCGGCCCCGAGAGCGAGGCACTTGCTCAGGTCGCGGCCGGTGGCCAAGCCGCCGGCGAGCGAGAAATCGAGATTCGTGTAGCCGCGCTGCTTGGCCTTCAGGATCGCCTGCATGCACACCAGCGTGGGCAGGCCCATGTCGTTCATCGGGCCGAGCGGGCTCATGCCCGTGCCGCCTTCGGTGCCATCGATGGTGACGTGAATCCGCACGCCGAACTTCCGGGCCACGGTATCGAGCACCTCGATCTGGGTCATGAGATCGCCGTAGGGGCCGGTCTTCCACCAGATTTTCGCCTTCGGGTACAGCTCGCACATCTCGGTGAGCTGGGCGAGCATGGACTCGGGCGTGGCCGTGCCGGGCACGCTGTGCCGCTGGTAGAGCGACTGCTCGACCTCGAAGGGGTTGACCGGAAAGTGGTACATCTCGTGAAGGGCCTGGGCGCGATCGCGCGGAAGCTTGACCTCGCCGCCCATGCCGGGCTTGGCGCCCTGGCCGCCCTTGGCCTCGAAGCCGATCACGCCGGCTTCGAACGCCTCGGCCAGCGACGGATCGTTGTAGACCCGCTTCCACACCCCGGCCCGGTCGTCCTCGACGTTCTGCTGGATCAGCACGCCGCCGCAGCCGTCGCTGCAGTGATCGGTGAACGACGTGATGCGGTCCTTGAGAGTCGGCTGATCCTCGCGGATGCGCTCGTCGTAGCCCCACATGTTGAGGATGTTCTCACCGATGGAATAGACGAACCCGCCTTTCGCGGCGCCCATGCCGAGATCCTGACCGATCGTGTTGGCCACAGGCGTCGAACCCATGGCGGCGATGACGATGGGACTCTTGACCGTGAACCCGCCGAGCTTGGTTTCGCTGTTGCAGTGGATGTAGAGCGGCTCGACGCCGATCTCTTCCATCTTCTGCACCCGGGCGGTGCCGAGCAGTTCAGGGACGAAACAGACGTCACGGAACGACTTGTACCGCGGGAATCCGGGCAGGAACTGCTCGCCCGCCGACTGGGTGCAGCCGAACGTCTGGTTCTTTTTCTGGTCGTTGGTGGGGAAGTTGCCCTCGATGCCCTTGATCGCGGTGCGGGCGGCGTAGCAGAGCTTCGGACCGCCTTCGCCACAGAAATTACAGTGCGTGCAGAGTTCGTCCTGGACTCGGAACATGGCTTTGACCTCCAAGTGATGGTTGTTGCGAATCGCGTCAGCGGCAGCGGGAGACCGATCTTTTCGACCACTGACAAAGTTATGTTTGGCAATTCGTTGCCGGAGCCGGGCGTGCCGCGGCTCCAAGACACTGAGAAAACTTACCAGAAATGTCCTGTTTGTCAAGAGATTTCCGTGCAACTTCGCCACGCCGCGATCTTGAACCCCGGCCGACCTTGCGGCATACTTGCCGATATGCGGACCATCGCGGCAATTCCCGCCTCGCCGGAGCCCTGAATTTGCCGTAAAATGATGGCGCGCGGCAATCTCCGTCCCGGCGATTGCCGCCCGTGATGCTTTTGCGGCAGGAACCCGACATGCAGCCGAAAAAAGAAAAAAATCGCCTCGTCCTGCTCAATGTCCTCAAACGCCAGACCTCGCCGGTCACCTCCGGCGATCTGACCGCGGTGCTCAACAACCACGGCCACGACCTGAGCGAACGCACCGTCCGGCTATACCTCAGCGAACTCGCCGATGAGGGCCTCGCCCGCAGGCACGGCCGGCGCGGCGCGACCATCAGTCCCCACGGACTCGACGAAGTCCGGGCCGCCCAGGCCTACGAACGCGTCGGCTACCTCTCGGCCAAAATCGACCAGATGACCTATCGCATGAGCTTCGACCTGCAGACCCGCAGCGGACAGGTGGTGGTCAACACGTCGCTGGTCAATCCCCGCCAGCTCGAAGCGAACGTCGAGAAGGTCTGCGAGGTCTTCGCCCGGGGCTACGCGATGGGCCACCTTGTCACCCTGCTCGAACCGGGCGAGCAGATCGGCGACTTCACCGTGCCCGAGGACAAGGTCGGCTTCTGCACCGTCTGCTCGATCACGCTCAACGGCGTGCTGCTCAAGCACGGCATCCCCACCGCCTCCCGCTTCGGCGGGCTCGTCGAACTGCGTGACCGCAAGGCCGTCCGCTTTGTCGAAATGATCCACTACGACGGCACGAGCATCGACCCGCTGGAGGTGTTCATCCGGGCCGGGATGACCGATTATCACGGCGCCATCCGCGACGGGAACGGACGCATCGGAGCGAGCTTCCGTGAGATGCCCGAGGACAGTAGCGATCTCATCGAGCACCTGTCGCAGCGGCTGACCACGATCGGACTCGGGGCGTTCATGATCATCGGCTCGCCGGGTCAGCAGGTGCTCGGCGTGCCGGTCAGTGAAGGGCGGATCGGCTCGGTGATGATCGGCGGACTGAACCCCATCGCCATCCTGGAAGAAGCCGGCCACCGCGTGGCCAGCTTCGCGCTCGCCGGCCTGCTGGAGTACAATCGCCTGTTCAACTACGAGGAACTGCCCGGCCGCCTGCGGCAGTTGACCTCAAGGCGGTGAATTGGCTCGCCCGCACCCTTGACATGGCGGGGCGATTCGGTACACTTCCGGGTCTTTGCCCAGTTACGAGAAGGCGTGAACAAAATGGAACGGCAAACTACATTCGCCAAAGCCGAAGAGGTCCAACGCCAGTGGCATCTGGTCGATGCCGACGGCGAGGTGCTCGGCCGCCTCGCGTCCAGACTGGCGGTCATCCTCATGGGCAAGCACAAGCCCGAGTATACGCCCCACGTGGACACCGGCGACTTCGTCATTGTGGTCAATGCCGAGAAGATCAAAGTGACCGGCCACAAGCTCGATCAGAAGTTCCACAAGCGATTCTCCGGCTATCCCAGCGGGCTCCACGAAAAGTCCTGGCGGCAGGTGCTCCACGCCCACCCCGAGCGGCTGATCGAACAGGCGACCAAGCGCATGCTGCCCAAGACGCACATGGGCGAGCAGATGTTCAAGAAGCTGAAGGTCTACGCCGGGCCCGAACATCCGCACGCGGCCCAGCAACCCCAACCCCTCGAAGTGTGACCGGCTCCGACTGAGGTACCCCCATGGCAGACGAAACCACTCCCACCGCCGACGAGCAGCCGCAGCCGGGAACCGAATCCCCGGCGACCGAGGCCGAAGCGACTGAGACCGAGTCGGCCGCCGCCACCGCCTCGGCGACGGCAACGACCACCCTGGCCGAAGAGGCCGCCGAAGCCCTCGCCCCGCAGGTCGCCCCCGGCCCGCGCGACCTGCCCTCAGGCGAGCACTGGTTCTGGGGCACCGGCCGGCGGAAGAGTTCCGTCGCCCGCGCCCGCGTGCGTCCCGGTGAGGCCGGCGTCGACGTGAACGGCCGCGAGGTCGACAAGTTCTTCACCGAGATGCAACACCGCCAGGCCGTCCAGGCCCCCCTTGAGGTGACCAAGACCACCAGCGGGCTCGAGGTGCATGTGAACGTTCGCGGCGGCGGGATCACCGGCCAGGCCGAGGCCTGCCGACTCGCCGTCGCCCGCGCCCTCAAGGATTACGACCCCTCGCTGGAAGAAGCCCTCCGCGATCGCGGCTACCTCACCGTCGACGCCCGGAAGGTCGAACGGAAGAAGTACGGCCAGCCCGGCGCCCGCCGTCGCTTCCAGTTCTCCAAGCGGTAATTCCGCTGGACTTCCGACCGCAGCCCCCCACCGGGCCTCGCGCGAGGCCCGGTTTTTCTTGCGCGGTGCGAACCTGACCTCCCCCCGCCCTTGTGTTATCCTTCGCCCGATTCAAACCGACGGTGGAGCAACCCATGGCCGAAGTACTGGTAACCCGACACATCCCCGGCTCCGGGATCGACATGATCCGCGAGGCCGGGCACGTGCTCGACGAGAATCGCGAAGACCGCAACCTGACCCGCGAGGAACTGCTCACTCGCGTCGCCGGCAAGCATGCGCTGCTGACGATGCTCGCCGACAAGATCGACGCCGAGATGCTCGACGCCGCCGGCGATCAGCTCCAGGTCATCAGCAACTACGCCGTGGGCTACAACAACATCGACGTGGACGAGGCGGCGCGGCGCGGCATCCGCGTGTGCAACACGCCGGGCGTGCTGACCGACGCCACCGCGGACATTGCGTGGACGCTGCTGCTCGGCGTGGCCCGCCACGCCGCGGAAGGCGATCGCATGACCCGGGCGGGCGAGTTCAACGGCTGGGCGCCCGAGCTGCTGCTCGGGCGGGACCTGCCGGGCAAGACGCTGGCGATTATCGGGGCGGGGCGCATCGGCACCGCCACCGCCCGCCGCTCCCGCGGCTGGGACATGCGGGTGATCTACGTCTCCCGCAGCCGCAAGCCCGATCTGGAGCGAGAGCTCAACGCCGAGAAGGTCGAGCTGGACGACGCCCTGCAACAGGCGGACTTCGTGTCCCTGCACGTCCCGCTGACGGATCAGACCCGTCATCTGCTCGACGAGCGTCGGCTGGGGCTGATGAAGCCGACCGCGGTGCTGATCAATACCGCCCGCGGGCCGGTGGTGGACGAGGCGGCGCTGGTCCGGGCTTTGCAGCGGGGTACGATCTCGGGGGCGGGGTTCGACGTATACGAAGACGAGCCGCGGTTGGCCGACGGCCTCGCCGATTGCCCGAACACCATGCTGCTGCCGCACTTGGGTTCGGCGACGGTGGACACACGGGCGACGATGAGTCGTCTCGCCGCCGAGAACCTGCTCGCCGTACTGTCCGGTGATCCGCCGGCCCATGCGGTGAATTGACCCGCCGCGCGCAAAATGGGATCAGCCCTTATCGGTCTTAAGCAGACCGGAGGAGTTGGTCGAAAACAGATATGCAGGACTTGCAGGGAGTCATGCTTCGGGCCGCTGTGTGGGTGGTGACCCCGTCGCGGCCGTGGTCCTCGATCAGGAAACATCGACATGCTCACGCCGGAACAAGCTCGCATCCACACCTTCAAGGTCGTCCCCTCGCTGCCGGAGCAGCTGAAGCCGCTGCTCACCATCGCCCAGAACCTCTGGTGGACGTGGCATCCCGAGGCGGTCGATCTGTTCATGCGCATCGACCCGCAGCTCTGGCATCGCTGCAACCACAATCCGGTGAAGCTGCTGGGCTCGGCCTCGCAGCAGAAGCTCGACCGCATGGCCAGGGACGACGCCTATGTCGCCGCCCTCGACCGCGTCTCCGAGCGGATGCAACTGCACAAGGATCGCAAGGGCTGGCTCGAAACGGAGCACCCCGAAATCCAGAACTGCTGCATCGCGTACTTCTGCGCCGAGTTCGGCCTCACCGAATGTCTGCCGGTCTACTCCGGCGGGCTCGGCGTGCTCGCCGGCGACCACCTCAAAAGCGCCGCGGAGCTCGGCCTGCCCCTCGTCGGTGTCGGGCTCATGTACCGCAACGGCTACTTCCAGCAGTACCTTAACGCCGACGGCTGGCAGCAGGAGTTCTATCCCGACCTCGACTTCGTCTCTCTGCCGGTTCGCCGGCTCGAGCACGACGACGGCACGCCGCTCACCGTCGAGATCGAGCTGCCCGGCCGACCGCTCAAGATCGCGATCTGGGAAGTCCGCATCGGCGGGGTGCGGCTGTTCCTGCTCGACGCCAACCTGCCCGAGAACGACGCCGCCGATCGACGCATCACCTCGCAGCTCTACGGCGGGGACATGGAGATGCGGATCAAGCAGGAGATCGTGCTCGGGATCGGCGGCGTGCGCGCCCTCGAAGCCGTCGACGTCAAGCCCACGGTCTGGCACATGAACGAAGGCCACGCCGCCTTCCTCGCCCTCGAGCGGATTCGTGATTTCATCCAAACCCAGGATGTGAGCTTCGACGAAGCCCGATGGGCCGGGGCGTCCGGCAACGTCTTCACGACCCACACCCCCGTCCCCGCCGGGATCGACCGCTTCCCGCCGGAGATGATCCAGCACTACTTCAAGCATTACCACGGCACGCTCAAGCTGGACATGGAAGGCCTGCTCGCCCTCGGCCGGGAGAACGTGTTCAACAAAAACGAGTTCTTCTCCATGGCCGTGCTCGCCCTGCGCACCAGCGACGCGGCGAACGGCGTGAGCCGGCTCCACGGCGAAATCGCCCGCGGCATGTGGAAGAGCATCTGGCCCAACGTCCCCGAAGAGGAAGTGCCCATCGGCCACGTGACCAACGGCGTGCACGCCCGGTCCTGGGTCAGCCCTGATCTCAACCGTCTGCTCGATCGCTACCTCGCCCTGCGCTGGCAGATGAGCCCGACCGACCAGTCCGTCTGGTCGGACGTGATGTCGATTCCCGACGAGGAGCTGTGGCGGGCGCTGGCGGCGGTGCTCCTGCACCCGCCACAGCTCCTGCGCCGCGGGGCCCCGACCACCGAGATCGAAAAGGCCGGCGAAGCCTTTGACCCCCACGCCCTGACGATCGGCTTCGCCCGGCGCTTCGCGACCTACAAGCGGGCCAACCTCCTGCTGCTCGATCCCAAGCGGCTGCTGCGAATCCTCGGCGACGTCGACCGCCCGGTCCAGATCGTCATTGCCGGCAAGGCCCACCCCGCCGACACCCAGGGCAAGGAACTCATCCGACAGCTCGTCCACTTCGCCCGGGAGAACGGCACCGAACGACGCATCGTCTTCATCGAGAACTACGACATCTCCGTGGCCCGCTACCTCGTGGGCGGCGTGGACGTCTGGCTCAACACCCCCCGCCGCGGCATGGAGGCCTCCGGCACCAGCGGCATGAAGGCCGCCATGAACGGCGTGCTCAACCTCTCCATCCTCGATGGCTGGTGGGACGAGGCCTACCACGATGCCGAGACCAGCGACGTCGGCTGGGCCATCGGCAGCGGCGAGACCTACACCAACTACGACTACCAGGACAGCATCGAGAGCCAGACCCTCTACGACCTGCTCGAAAAGCAGGTCATCCCGATGTTCTACGACCGCGACAACTTCAACCTGCCCCGCCGGTGGATCGCGTGGATGAAAAACTCGATCCGCATCTTCGCCCCGCGGTTCAACACCAACCGCATGGTGCAGGACTACGCCGAGCAGTTCTACCTCCCCGCCCACCGGCGCAGTCGGCAGTTGATGGCCGACGATCTGAAGCGCGGGATCGAACTCGCCGCCTACAGGAACAAGGTGCGCCAGGCGTGGGACAAGATCAAGGTCGAGCGCGTGGACGCGGCCACCGCCGAGCCGCTCGGCGTGGGCCACCCGCTCCGCGTCGAGGCCGTCGTTCAGCTTGCCACGCTCAACCCCGATGACGTGCGGGTTCAGGTCTACCACGGCCCGGCCGACGCCGAGGGCACCATCACCGAGGGCGAACCACTCACCATGGAGCACGTGGCCGACGAAGGCGACGGCAAGCATCGCTTCGCCGCCGAGGTCATGGTGAACACGAGCGGCCACCACGGCTTCGCGGTGCGGGTGGTTCCGGGCCACGAGCTGCTCCCCACGCCGTTCGACCCCGGCCTGATCGCATGGGACCGCGAGCCGGCCGCGGCCAAGGCCGCCGCCCAGGCCGCCGTCGCCGCCGGATGACCCGAGCTGCGTCATCGGAACATACGTCATCTACGTGGTGTCTTGAGGTGCGTAGGGTGGGCAAGCCCGCGTTGTGGGCGCAGTGCCCGTGGTGGGCGGCGCGAGCGAAGCTCGCTTACCCACCCTACCGGAGCGGCGTGATGGTCGGTCGGGATGCACGAGTTGCGGCGTCGTGGGTGCGGCCCGGTGAACCGGCCCGCGCCGAGGGGGCCGGGGGGCTGGGCGAGTCAGGGGGTGCCTGAAGAACCCCGGCGTGAGCACGGTGATCACCGGCGCGTCGAAACCGTCGCAGGTGGCCGAGCACGCCAAGGCCTCGGACGACGTGGACCTGCTGACCGACGAGGTGATCC
>CAYFQS010000037.1:0-4903 GCA_964345245.1 uncultured Planctomycetaceae bacterium
CGCCGTAGTCGAGGTCGTAGATCACCTGCATGCCCGGGCGGTCCGACGGGAGGGCGGCGACCATCGCCTCATCGTCCTCGACCGTGACCGCTTCTTCGATGGTCAGCACCCGCCGCGGCTGGTCCTGAGGCGTGAGGCCGACCTCCTGCAGCAGGTCGACGAAGGGGGCGGCCGAGCCGTCCGCGGCGGGCATTTCCCCGGCGTTGATCTCGATCTCGACGTTATCCACCCCCAGCCCCATCAGGGCCGAGAGAATGTGCTCGCAGGTATCGATGGTGGCGGGGCCGCGGTGCAGCGAGGTCCGCCGGGCGCGTTTGGCCACGTGCCGCACGAGGGCGGGAATCCGCACCGCCTCCCCGCCTTCGGTCACGTCGGTGCGGACGATCACCGTGCCCTGGTTGGCCGGGGCGGGCTTGATCTTGAGGCGCACCGATTCTCCGGAGAAGAGCCCGCGGCCTTCCATGCTCGCCGCTCGCGCGATGGTCTGCTGCTTTGTTTCCGCCATGCGTCTGGTCGCCCAATGGGTGAAACGCGGAAAACGCAATAGTTTAGTCGAGGGCGGGCGTTTGTGACAGAGCCGGGAGAAGGGGCAAACCCGAAGCCCGAATCAATGCCCCGCACCGCAATGACCAGAGGTCTCGCCCGTTCGGGGTCGCTTGAGGCATTCGATCATTCGGACGGGGGGCTTGATTCGGATTTCGCGCTTGGGGGTTCGGGATTCCTGCTGCGGTCGGCCCGCTTCCATTCCTTCATCGCGTCCGGGAGCTTCTGGATCGCCAGTGCTTCCCGCAAGGCGCTTTTGAGCGGCCTGGCGGGGATGCTGCCCCATTTTTCCCCGGCAGGCAGGTCGCGCATGAGCTGGGCGCCGCCGGCGAGTCGGGCGCCGGGGCCGATGGTCAGGTGGTCGGCCACGGCGACCATCCCGCCGATCATCGCCCCGTCGCCGATCGTGACCGACCCGGCGACGGCCACGTGGCCGGCGATCACCACCGACCGCCCGATCCGGCAGTTGTGGCCGACCTGCACGAGGTTGTCGAGCTTGCTGCCGTCGCCGATCTCGGTGGCGGAGAACTTCGCCCGGTCCACGCAGGTGGCGGCCCCGAGTTCGACGTCGTCGCCGATGCGGACGATGCCGATATGGGGAATCTTGATCACGCCCCGGCCGTTCGGGTTCGGCCGATAGCCGAACCCGTCCGCCCCGATGACCACGTTGGCGTGGAGGACGCATCGCCGGCCGATCACGCATCGCTCGCGGATCACCACGCCGGGCCACAGCACGCCATCGTCGCCGACCTCGGCGTCGTCCATGACGGCGGCCCCGGCATGCAGGACGCACCGTTCGCCGAGGCGTGCTCCCGGGCCGATCACGCAGCCGGGCCCGATGCGGCAATCGTCGCCGATCAATGCGTCGGGATCGACCACCGCGGTGTCGTGGATGCCGGGTGCCGGGCGGGGCGGATCGGGGGCGAAGTGTTCGAGCACCTTCGCCATGGCGAGGTCGGCGTCATCGACGTAGATCGCGGCCCGGCCGTCGCCGGGCTCGACGCGGAGATTCCGGGCGACCAGCACCGCCCCGGCGGACGACTCGGTCCACCGGCGGGCATACTGCTCATCGCCGATAAAGGTCAGGTGGTTCGGCCCGGCGCGGTCGAGCCGCTCGACGCCGGCGATGCGCAGATCGCCCGGCCCCTGCAACTCCCCGCCGAGCATCTCCGCGATGTCGCGTGTGGTCGTCGCCATCGGACTCGCGCTGATTACCGGCCGGCGTTGTAGCGATTGTTAAGCTGCTGGGTGACCCGGTCGGTCAGGTCGATCGCGTCGTTGGAGTAGAGCACCTTGTGCAGGGCGATCTGCTGGAGAACCTGCTGCTGGTTCTGGCCGCGAATCTCCTTGTCGTCATCCCGGAACAGCACGAGGTCGTAGCCCTGGCGCTGGGCGATCTGCTCGATCTCCTGGGTCGCCCGGCGATACGCCATGGCGAGCTGCAGCCCCGCCTCGGCTTCCAGCGACTGGGCGTTGACTTCCTTCCACACCCGCAGTTCGACCAGCTTGGTCTTGATCTCCTCCCGGGTGTTCTGGAAGTCCTCCTGTTCGGGGTTCAGCAGACCGAGGTCGGCCTCGAGTTGCTGAATCGCCTTCCGCCGCTGCTGCTCCTTGCGGGTGAGCGCTTCCTGCTTGCTGCGGATTTCGGCCCGCATCGCCGCGATCTCGTCCATGTTCTCGAACACGCGGCGGATGTCGACCACCGCCACCGAGGTCGGCGCGGCGCCCCCGTCGGCCTGGCCGTGGCTGCCGACCATGCTGCTCAGTACGATCCCCGCCGCGAGGGCGACGATCACGAAAATCGATTGACGTGCGGTCATGTTCTGATTGCTCCTTCCGGGGCCTTACCTTGCGGTCTCTTGTTCAAACGGTGGATGGTTGCATGTACGTCGGGCGCCGCCCGGTCGTTCGGTCGTGCGGTCAGAACGGCAACGCCACGTCGAAACTGAACACGCGGGTGTCGTCGTCGTCCTGCTTCACGAGGGGATAGGCGATGTCGAAGGCCAGCGGGGCCTGCCCGAGGAAGGGCAGCAACAGCCGCAGCCCCCCGCCGACCGCCACGCGGTATTCGTCGAAGCCGAGGTCTTCCTGCACCGTGCCGCTGTCGATGAAGAACACCCCGCGGATCGCTTGCTCGTAGATCGGGTAGTTATATTCGAGGCCGACCAGGAACAGCCAGTCGCCGCCGATCGGGGTGTCGGACGTATTGCCGGCCTGGGTGACGCCGCGGGGCCCGACGCCCCGGAAATCGAACCCGCGGAAGCTGCGGTGTCCGCCGGCGTAAAAGCGCTCGAAGATCGGCGCCTCTTCGTCTTCGAAAATGTAGCCGCTCTCGCCCCGCAACCGCAGCGTGGTCTTCCGCCCGAAGAAGTCCTCATCGAGCGTGACGTAGCCATTGAACTCGATGGCCGCCCGGGTGAATTCGAAGTCGCCGCCGAACACGCCCGCCCGCGACAAGCTCAGCTCGGTCCGCGTGCCCTTGTAGGGCAGGAAGTGGCGGTCGGTCTGCACGGTGCTGCGGCTGAGAAACAGCCCGAACGAATCGATCACGTTCTCGCCTTCCACGTCGAACACGTCGGTGGGGGCGTCGATGTCGAGGTCCCTCGCCGTGACCTGCTCCCAGCGGGCGCGGACCGAGGCGGACCACACGTCGCCGAACCGCTTGCCGATCCGACCCGTGCCGCCGATCCGCTCTTCGTCGTATTCAAAACGGTCGCGGGTGAAGAAGAACAGGTTGGTGTCGAAGAAGTAGTTGCTGTCGAGCAGGTAGGGCTCGCGGAAGGTGACCTGGTACCGCTGGAACTCATCGCCCGGCTGGAGGGTAAGGGAGAAGAACTGGCCCGCGCCGCGGAACGCCCGGCCGGTGATGAACTCCGACCACGATGCGGGCGGGTCGGCGATGTCGAAGTTCCGCTGGGTCAGGTCGAAGGCGCCGAAGACGCCCGAGTCGCTGCTGATCGCCGCCCCGAGGGAGATCGAACCCGTCTGGGCTTCCTTGACCTCGATGAGCACGTCGCGGACTTCCTGCTCCTCCTCGCCGAGCAGCGTGATCTTCGCCTCGTCGAACAGCCCGCTGCCGCGGATGCGCCGCTCGGTGGTGTCGATGCCGGTGGTGTCGAACGGTCGGCCGGGTTCCAGGCCCCTGACCTGACGCCGGATCACCTTGTCCTGCGTCATCCGGTTGTTGCGGATCATCACCCGCCCGACCATGTACTGCTTGCTCTCCTCGATCGTGACCAGCAGGTCGACCTGCGGCTTGTCATCGTGGAATACCCGGTCCACCGCGACCGCCGTCTCGATGAACCCGAGCTTGCCGTACAGGTCCTTCAGCGACGCGACGGTCTTGCGGAGCCGATCCGCGGAGTACACGTCGCCGACCTTGAGGAACATCGCCGCCCGAACCTCCCGCTCGGGAAACAGCGTCGCCCCGTCCACCACGATGTCGGCCACGGTGTAAAGCGGGCCTTCGTCGAGGAGAAAAACGATGGTCGCTTCCTTCTGGTCCGGGCTGAGATTGATCCGCCGACCGACCCGCACGTCCAGGTAACCCCGCTCCTGGTAGAACTCCCGAAGCCGCGCCACATCGCGGTCGAGCTGCTCTTCCGAGAGCGCGCCGTCGCGGAAGATGAACATGTACGTTTCGGTGCGGATCTTACTCTTGAGCTGCTTGGCGGAGAAGGTCTTCGCCCCTTCGAAGATCAGCTTCTTGATCTTCGGCCGGGCGCCTTCCCGGACGCGGAAGATCAGGACGCTGTTCTCGGTCAGAGTCTGTTCGTCGGCGGTCACGTCGGCGAGGAAGTAGCCCTCCTCCTTGTACATCTCGACGATCCGCTTGCGGGCCCGGTCGATCAGGTAAGGGTCGGCCGGGTCGCCCGCCTCCAGCAACACCTGTCCCAGAATCTTCTGGTCCGTGAGGTTCTTATTGCCCACCACCTGCACGTCGGCGAGCAGGAGCTGCTCGTCCACCACGTAGACCAGGTCGACCGAGCCGTCGGGATTGGGCTCGACCCGGGCCTGCACGCGGGAGAAGCGACCGAGGCGGGTGATGTTCACGATGTCCTGGGCGACGCGGTCCTTGTCGTAGGGATCGCCCGGCTGGGTGCGGATCTGGTTGAGCACGAGCTGGGGGTCAACCTTTTCCGTGCCCTCGACGCGGACGTCGGCGATGGGGCGGTCCTCCACGTCGATGCCCTGGGCGAGCAGCGAGCGCGGCAAACCGATGGAGGCCGCCGCGATCAGCAGACCGGCCGCCAGCCGTTTCAGCGCGCGTGCGTCGCGATTATCCGTTGGCATGCAATGCATGGGGCGAAACCACGTCTCCCGACATCGGCAGGCGGCCAGTGTATAGACCGAAGGGAGG
>CAYFQS010000037.1:5003-16319 GCA_964345245.1 uncultured Planctomycetaceae bacterium
AAATCATCCTGACACCTTTTCTGGGCTCAGAGCCAGCCGGTGGCGTGGGCGAGGAGGCGGCAGTATTCCACGAAGTTCGGCCAGCTCACGTCCGACGGGATGGCGTGGTCGCACGAGGGAATGTATCCGCCGGCGTCGATGACCGGGTGCAGCCGGTCGATCTCGTCGCGGAGCGACTGCCCGCCCTGCGCCATCGCCCGCTTGTCCACCCCGCCGCGGTAGGCCATTCGTTCGCCGTACAGCAGCCGGTATACGGGCAGATCGTTGCCCGCGGCCGCCTCCTGCGGCGTGTTGCTGATGAATCCGGCGTCGAGCCAGATCGGGATCAGCTCGCCCACGTGGCCGTCGCTGTCCACTTCGTAAATCGGGACGCCCGCGGCCCGGCACTGCTCAGCCCATCGCCGCCAGCACGGCAGCAGGAACCGCCGCGCCATCTCCGGGCCGATCATGGGCTTCTCTTTGTAGGCCATGTCCTCGTTGACCATCACGAAGTCCGGCACGAAGCGCGCGAAGGCCCTGTCGAACATCGCGGCGACGAACTCCCGCCAGCGCTCGATCATCTGCTCGACGAAGGGCGGGTCGTCGAGCATGAGCATGCACAACCCCTCGAAGCCGCACCACTCGCGGAGTTGCCAGAACGGCCCGGAGAGCACGAGTCCGGCGGGGTAGTCTCGGGCCGCCAGCGTCTCGCAGCGCTGCGCGAAGTCGTCGGGGAATCGGGCCGGATCGTCCGGATCGTACCGCCGGGCGATCTCGGGCCAGTCGTCGCGGCTCTCCACCGGGCACTTGAGCCACGCGCGGGTGCAGAAGTCCGGCGCCCCGCGCAGGTCGGCGGGGCTGAACTCCAGGCCGATCTCGCAAACGTTGCCCTTCCAGTCCTGCACGATCTGCGACTCGGGCCGGGTCTCGATCACCTTCTCCTCGAACTCCGGGGTCATGTTGAGGTTGATCCCGTGATGAATGCGGGGCTGATGGGTGTTGGGCGCGTCGATGCCGAGCTGTTGCCGCACGTAGCCGTGGTAGTCGGTGACGTCTTCGGGCAATCCCTGGGTATGCCACGCCTCCCGCGTCGACCGCCGCCCGTTGCCCGGCCGGTAAGGAATCCGGTCGGGCTCCTGAAACATCAGCGTCGCGATATACCGCTGCCGCTCGTTCATCATGCAACCACCATCCCCGAGAAGAGCCAGGACCGCAAGCAGGCCAGATCACCAGATCGCCAGAGACTATGTTCTGCTCAACAGCCACCGTGGTTCGGATTGCCCGGTGAGCAGGGAGACGGCGGCGAAGGTCGCGCCGCCGGCGGCGACGGCGGCGAGCAGCAGCCCGAGCACCTGCACCCATCCGAGGGCGGCGACGTCGAAGGGCCGCAACACCGCGATCACCACCGCGGCCATGATCACTGACCCGGCGACGGTCCGGGCCCAGCTTCCGATCACCTCGCCGTCCACCGGATGGTCGGCGTGCCTTCGCACGAGCCGGCCGAGCACGACGGTCTGCCCGATGGCGCACACCGCGGTGGACAGGGCGAGCCCGGCGGCCCCGAGAGGCCAGATGAGCAGGAGGTTCAGCGCGAGGTTCAGCCCCACCATGCCCGCGGCGACGCGGGCCGGGGTGATCGCATCTTCCCGGGCGTAGAACGTGCGGGTGAGCACGTGGTTCATCGAGTAGGCCCACACCGCCGGGGCGTAGCCGAGCAGCACCCAGGCGACGCGGCGGGCATCGTCGGCCTCGATCGCCCCGACGCCGTAGTAGATCGTTCTGGCCAGCGGATGGCCCACGAGGCAGAGCCCGATGCTCGCGGGCAGGCCGATGTAGACCGTCAGCCGCAGCCCCTGGCGGAGCAGGGCGGAGAGCCGGTCGCGGTCGTCGGCGGCATTGGCGAGGGCGGGGAAGATCGCCGTGGCCACCGCGATGGCGAACACGCCCAGCGGGAACTCGTACAGGCGGCTCGCCGCCGAGATCACCGCCACCGCGCCGGTTTCCATCGGCGTCCGCACCGTGCGTCCGAAGAGCATCATCGTCTCGCCGGGCGCGCCCGAGAAGAACATCGCGATCAGCGCATCCATCAAGGTATTGATCTGGAACACCGCAAGGGCGAAGAGCATGACCAGCCACTGCTTCATCAGGGCCGACCACGCCCGCTTCACCGCGTGCGAGGCGTCGGCCAGCCGCAGGCGCCGGCGCAGTGAGATCAGGACGTTCGCCTGGCGCAGGGCGAGCAGCTCCCACGCCACCTGGACCACGCCGGCGGCGACGACCGCGCCGGCGACGACCTGGATCGCCCCGCGCGGGCTGAGGTAGCCGGGCAGGACCCGAACGCCGATCACGGCGCCGGCGATGATGAAGACGTTGAGGATGATCGGGGCCGCGGCCGGCGGGCCGAAGCGTCCGTGTACCTGCAGCATCGCCCCGAGCATGGCCGCGATGCACACGAAGATCATGTACGGCAACGTGATCATGGTCAGCCGCGCGGTGAGCAGCCCGCGGTCGTCGAGGGGCGCGGCGAACTGGAGCACCAGCAGCGCGGCGATGCCGACCGCGCAGATGCCCGCGAGGACCGCCGAGATGCGCCCGAGCACGAGACGGGCGAACTGGCGCGGATCGCGGTCGCCGGCCTCGCGGCGCAGCCGGCTGTACTGCGGGATGAAGGCCACCGCGAGGGCGCCCTCGCCGAACAACCGCCGAAAGAGATTGGGGATCATGAAGGCCACGACGAACGCGTCGAGCAGTCCGGTGAACCCGAATGCCCAGGCGAGCGACCAGTCGCGGGCGAGGCCGAAGAATCGGCTGCACAGCGTGAGCAGCCCGACGAGACGGGCGTGCCCCACGAAGCCGCGGGAACGGGGTTGGGATTCCGGGGCGCCGCGGTCGGCCTTGCGCTCCGCTCCGCTTCGGGGCCGGTCCTCACGCACCGGAGGGGTTCCTGTCCACCACGCCTGGAAGGTCCACCACGCCGTCGCTCCCAGGGCGATACCGGTCACCGAGGCGTACCAGTCGGACCACGTGACCTCGCGGCCGATGAAGGTCTGAGTGAGTTCGTCGAAGACGCTGTAGCCGAGCACAACGAGGATGGCGACCACGCCGGTGGCGGCCCCGCGGTCGCGCCGGTTCGGCCGGTGGAAGGCGAGGATCGCCAGGACTGCGAGCCCGAAATACGCCCCGACGTGCAACCACTTGTCGAGGCCGAAAGGCAGAATCTGGTTCGGAATGGCGACGCCGGCGGGATTGGCCTCCGGGCGCGAAAAATCCAACAACGGCCAGTGCGACACGACGAGCAGCCCGCACCAGTAGCCGGTCAGCAACAGACGAACCAGCACCAGGCGCGATCGGGTCATACGCGTTCCAGCTCTTCAGGCAGTGATCCCGGGTGCCGCGGTCGGCCCCGGCGTCCAGGGAAGGCCGCCCGTGCCGCCCCGCGGCGCGCCGAAAGAGCACGGCCGGGTCCCCACTTCGCTGCGAGTCCGACCGTGGCGCCCCGTGTGCCGCTTGCCGCCTCACCGCGTCACAGATGGTACGGGGGCAGTTCGGCCGACTCGGATTCGGTCCGGTCCTCTTCTTCGTCGGCGGTGTCGGGCGAAGACGCCTCGCCTTCATTGTCGGTATCGGTCGGCGGCGGGGGCGGCGCTGAATCCTCGTCCTGGACGGTTGGCTGCGGCGGGACGCCCGGGGCCGATTCGGCCGGCGCCGGCCGGTGTACTTCCGGGGATGTTTCCGGGGACGTTTCCGAGGATGTTTCCGGGGGCGTTTCCGGCCGGTCGGTCTGTTCGTCCGGGGTCGGGGGCGCGGCGTCGAGGCGCTGCTCCGACAGGTCCGGGGCCGGGGGAACCTCCGCCGGTCCGGGCGAGGCGGGGGCTTCGGCTTCCGTCGGCGGGCCGGACGGCGTATCGCCCAGCACCGACGCCGCCAGGCCCGCGTAGTCCCGCGCCCCGGCGCAGCTCGGCTCGTACTGGAACACCGTCTGCCCGAAGCTCGGGCACTCGGCGAGCTTGATGTTCCGCCGAATCGGCGGGTGGTAGATCACCGCGTTCGACCAAGGCATGGCCAGCGGCCGGGAGGCCTGGAAGAACTGCTCGAGGTCCGCCACCACTTCGCCGGCGAGATTCGTCTGGGCATCGTGCACGCACAGCACCACGCCGCCGACCTTCAGCGCCGGGTTCACGTTCTGCCGCACGAGCTGGACCGTCTCCAGCAGCTTGCTGAGCCCCTGCAGGGCGAGGAAGTGGGCCTGCATCGGCACGATCACCTCCCGGGCGGTCGCCAGGGCGTTGATCGTCAGCAACCCCAGCGACGGCGGGCAATCGATCAGCACCGCGTCGTACCCATCGAGGACCGGGGCGAGCTTGTGCTTGAGCACGGTCTGGCGGTCCGGACGGTTGACCAGCTCCGACTCGGCGCCGGCGAGGTCGACCTCGGCCGGCGCCACCGCCAGCCGGTCGTCCACCCGCTGGATGATCGCCTCGGCGGTGGTCTGGTCGTCGATGAGCAGATCGTAAACGCTCGCGTCGAGATCGCCGGGATCGATCCCCACGTGCAGGGACAGATGGGCCTGCGGATCGAGATCGACCAGCAGCACGTTGAGCCCGCGCTCAGCGAGGGCGGCCCCGAGGTTGACCGCGGTGGTCGTCTTGCCCACCCCGCCCTTCTGATTCATCAATGCGATGATGCGACTGCGTTTGGTCATGCGATCCAGCGCTCCGTCGATGCCCGTATCGAATCGCCGGAGTATAGCAGACTTGCGCCGATCACCGGACGGACCGGCCGGCCGCGGGCGTGCTGGTTTTCCCGATCTCCTATCGCCGGCCCGCGCTGCGTGATAGAATATCTTCGTTCTTGCTTCACTTCATACGGAACACGACCATGCGTCGCGCGTTTACGTTGATTGAGCTGCTTGTGGTGGTCGCGATCATCGCGCTGTTGATCTCGATCCTGCTGCCATCGCTCGGGGTGGCGAAGGAACTCGCCCGCAGCGCCGCCTGCATGTCGAATATCCGTCAGCTCGGGTTCGGGGCCGGGATGTACCAGGCCGAGCACCGCGGCTGGATTCCGCATGGGCTCGGCGACGGGCATTACTACGGCTGGGGCGGCAACCGCGGGCCCCACACCTTCCCCATGGGCGAGCGATTGCTGCCGTACGTCACCGCCGAGCCGTTCAACTGCCCGTCGGCCAGCTACCGCAACCGCCCGGACGAGCAGTGGGGCTACGGCATGATGTACTGGTCGCCGCTGCCGGACTCCTTCGACGACAGCTACCACCACCGTTACTCGCCGATGCGGCTGGAGTACCTCGGCGGCGCGCCCGGGGCGACGATCTACCTGGCCGACACCGCCTCCGGGCGGGTGCCGGGCGATGAGCGGAGCTGCGTGAACCACATCCACACCTGGCACGGCGGGCCGCGGGTGACCTCCAACGCGGACAACCAGCACGAGAAGCACATGTCCGACCGCCATGCCGGCAACACCAGCATCCTGCTGTTCGACTACCACGCCGAGTCGATCAACGGCATCGCCCTGACCGAGCAGGAGAAGGGCGCGTCGAACTGCATCTGGGACGCGGAGTAGCCGCCGCACCGGACTCGTTTCCCGCCAGGGCGCCGACGCGCTGTCCCCTCCAAACCTCGGGTCCCGATTGAACCACCTGCGCGGGTCGTCACGCCTGTGCCGGTTGTCGCGATCTCCCCTCCGGCTCACGCGCGAACCTTCAGAAAATCCCTGCAAGCGGGTTGCCGATCTTTCCGATGGTGATTGGATGGAGATGAAGGGGTCGCAGACGCCTGGGAGTACGGTTATGACTACGAACCGCATGCCTCGGGAAGATCGCGGCCTGCCGCCGGTCGGACGCTGAGGCGTCCGACCGACCGCCGCACACGGCGACCGGTTGCTCCGTGGACCGACCACGGGGCCGCGGACGGTCCCCGGTCGTCGCCCCTTCGTCGCCCCTCGCGACGTTCGCCATTATCCTCCAGCCGCTCGGCCCCGCGAGACGCGGTGGCGCGATCCGCACCCACGGGTGAACCGGCCAGCGGCGCGACTCGCTGAAGCGAGGCCGCGCCGGGGCGGGCTTGCCGGATGCGGATTTATGGCGCGGCGTCGAGGGATCGGGTCAGGGGCAGCAGCGGGAGAAACAGCCCGGCGACGAGCCAGCCGCCGACCACCGCGGCGAACAGGCACCCGCCCAGCGCCGCCGGGGCCGGGCACCGGCGCTCGGCCCGGGGGTACGGATCGGGCGGCCGTCGCGTCGGGTCATCCGATTTCGCCATTGCGTTGTTCTTCCATTGCCACAGCTTAAGCGCACGGCATGATACCCGGCTCGGACGAGCCCGTGGCCCCATGATGGCTTGCCGCGTGATGGATTACGTGCGGGCGACGGTGAGTTCGACCGGCCCGGGCGAACCGGCGGCCGCGGGTTCGGCGGCCGGCGGGCGCGGCGCGGTCGCGACCGGGGCGTGCTCCGCCCGCCCGCCGCTCAGCGAGCGCATCGGGATCGGCGAGCCCGGCGGCTGGGCCGACCGCTTGAACCGACCCGTCGCCAGCCGCAGCATCCACGTGAACGTGCGGCGGAGATTGTGCGCCAGGCCGATCATCCCCACCGCCTGCATCGCCAGCGGCTTGTCGCCCAGCTTCGTCCGCTTCCAGCGCAGGGCCCTGATGAAGTTCACCGGGTTGTAGAACGACGCGTAGGCCAGCCAGATGTTCACCTGCTTCACCCACGGCCGCTTGGCGTGCGAGGCGATGACGTAGTTGCCGTCGTGCATCCACGGGCGCACCTCCCGGCCGGCCACGCTCTGGAACACCTGCCCCGATTCGTACGTCTCGTTGAACAGCTTCGAGCCCGGCGCGGGCACGATCATCAGCACCTGCACCGACGTCGCCCCCGCCTGACGCAGGGTGCGGATCTGGTTGACGATCCCGTAATCGCTGCCCCGCGAATACAGCGGCTGCGAGTCGTGGTGCATCATCATCGGGTGCGGGCAGATGCCCGCGTCGACGAGCAGCCCGAAGGCCTCGATCGTCTTGTTCTTGTTCTGGCCCTTCTTGACCAGCGTGGCGGTCATGTCCTCCACGCCCAGCCAGAGTCCGCGGCAGCCCGACTCGCGAATCCGCGGCAGGTGATCGCGCATCTTCAACGTGTCGTGCACCGTCACCTCGGTGTGCCAGCGCACGCGATGGCGCAGCGGCTTGCCGTCGTGCTCCAGGTCCGACTCCACGAGCGTGTTGACGATCTCCAGGGTGCGCTGGTGGTCGTTGAAGAAGTTGTCATCCGCCCCGAAAAAATATCGCAGCCCGTAGGTCTTCTGAAGGTTGTGCAGTTCCTCCGCGATCCGCCCGCCGCTCTTGAGGCGGTGCTTACGCTGGTTGTAGGCGGGGATGGGGCAGTACGCACACGCGAACTTGCAGCCGTAGGTCAGCACGATCGAGCTGATCGGGCTCAGCCAACGCACCCGCTTCGCGGGCACCGGTTCAGAGCCGAGCGTCGGTCGCCGGCTCGGCGGTTCCAGCAGCCCGTAGCCGATCACCGGGTCCGGTAATTCGTCGAGGTCGCCGAGCAATCGCTGCATGCCGGTGTCGACGAGTTCGACCGGATGATCGCGTCGATCGAGGATCGGGTAGAGCAGTCCCGGAATGTCGTCGAGCATGCCCTGGTCGCGGGCCCGCTGGAAGGCGGAGCGGATGTGCTCGCCCTCGGCGCGAATCCCGAGCACGACCTCGAGCAGGTTCAGCAGCACGAACTGCTCGCCGGTCACCACCACGTCGGCGGAGCCGGGCTGGGCGGGGTCGTCGCTGAAGGAGCGGTGTGGTTCGTACACCGAATTCGGGCCGCCGGCGATGATCAGCGGCCGGACCGATTCGTCGATCCGGCAGGCGTCGCGGATCATCGCCATCGCCTGCTCGCCGTGCATCCCCATGCTGGAGACGAGAAACAGGTCGGGCACCCGGCCGTCGAGTTGCATCCGCGACGGGCGGAAGTTGCGGTTCCACTGCTGAAGGACGATGCGGACCTTGTCGATGCCGGAGTCGACGAGGGCGGAGCCGATCTCCCGCACGCCCGCCGGGGCCATGCGAGTGTCGGCATAGATGAACGGCAGCATGCGGGTGCGATGGTCGAAGGCGCAGGCGACCACGGCGGTGAGATCGTGGCGCGGGGCGTCCTGTCGGAGCCGCCGCCTCAACTCGAGCAGTTCACCGGGCCGAAGCAGTTCGTCTCCGCGTTCGCGGAAAGGCAATTCCATTCCTAGCTCCCAGGTGTGGCGCTTCCGTCGTCCGCCCCGGCGAATGACGCGGCTATTATACGGGCATGTCGTCCGCTCGTTCAGCGGACCTCCCGGTTGAATTTGCCGACGATCTGATCGAGCCGCGACCGTCAGGAAGCGATCACGCCGTGAGACGACGGACGCGAGTCGATCGGCAGACCGCTTCCTGCCGGGCGCGGCTCTGCTTGGGGCCCCTGCGTTTGCTTCGGGTTGGGTTCCGATAACCTTGGGGCCGATAATCGCGTGCGCGGTAGCCGCCGGCCGGAACCGCCCCAACCCCTTGATGTCGCCGGAGAAAACGCAGTTCGCGCGGCCCTTGACATACGGAAGGTGTCAGGTTAACGTATACCGAACAGATTGCTGCTGAAAGTTTCAAGCATGAGCGCGCGGATGGACGAAGAACACCGCAGGCAAGGGGCGAGAAGCCCCAACATCCTGTATGGACTTCGTGACCGACCACAACGGAAGGCAGCAACGATATGGCGATTCCGATACTCATGCTTGGCCCGGGCGGCAACTACGCCACGCGATACGAAGCGGTGGCAGGGGGGCGGATGCGGCAGGTCCGCGGCGCCCAGGGCCAACCCGAACACCCCGACACCGAGTCGAATCACAGCTTCGCCGGCTACGGCGGGCGACAGCGGCGTCGGCAAGACGACGGCTCGGACGAGCCGCCCCGCGACGCGGGGGCCGACCGACCGGCGGACCGCTTCGAGCACACGCCGGCCACCGACCTGCCGATCGAGCGCCGGGGCGGGCGGCGGTGGGTGAAAACCGGCTCGCTGAACGCGGCGGCGCAGGCCATTGCCGCCTGGATCGAACAGCAGCAGTCGACGTTGACGCAGGTGAAGATGACATTGATCTCGTTCTCGACGCCGGCGGAGCCGGCGGACCACGCACCGTCGGGGGCGAGCGGCCCGGCGGCGCTGACGATCACGGCGGCGCTCGGCCCGGCCGACGACCACGCGGATGGCCCCGACCGGCGCCCGCCGGCCGAATCGCACCAGGCCTCGGCCCTCATGCTCGCGCTGGCCGACCACAACGAACCCGAGGCGGACGTCACGGGCATGGAGCACAACCATGAACATCACGCCGAAGCAACAGAGAATCCTTACCCTTATCCGCGACTCGCGGCTGACCCGCGGCTATTCCCCGACGATGCAGGAACTGGCCGACGCGGTCGGCGTCAGCAAGGTCACCGCCTTCGAGCACGTCGAAGCCCTCGTGAAAAAGAACGCATTACGCCGCGATCCCAACAAGGCACGCTCTTTGGAACTTACGCCTGACGCCCTCCTCCCCGACGAGCAGCCCGGCGCCCGCCTGCCCCTCGTGGGCGCCATCGCCGCCGGTCGGCCCATCGAGGCCGTCGAAAATCGCGAGTTCCTCGATCTTGAAAACCTGTTCACCGCCTCCCGCCGGCGGGAAGCGCCCGGCGAGACCTTCGTGCTGCGCGTCGAGGGCGACAGCATGATCGACGAGCACATCCGCGAGGGCGACTACGTCGTCTGCCGACGCACCGATACCGCCCGCAACGGCGACACCGTGGTCGCCCTGATTGACAACGGCGAGGCGACGCTCAAAAAATTCTACCGCGAACGCGGCCGCATCCGGCTCCAACCGGCCAACGAGGCCTACCAGCCCATCTTCGTCGACAGCGCCAAGAGCCTGGCCATCCAGGGCGTCGTGGTCGGCGTGGTCCGTTCCTACCGGTAACCGGCCCGGCAACCAATGCGTCGCCTCTGACGCCCCATTTACCGGCGCGACGGGGCTCGATTCGCCCCTGCCGCCTGACGCACCGCGCGGGCGGCGGGACAGGGCCATCGCATGCAAACGACCTAACCGACCCGCCACCGCCAGGAAGCGGTCAGACCTCTCCGGGAGGTCCACGGAACCGGACCGCTTTCTCACGGGCGCGGCTCCGATCGGGCACATGCGTTCGCCCTGCGTTTTCATCTCCGGACTGATTTTCGAAAATTTACCTTGACACAGCCCACAACGCGCACTAGATTCCGATGTGTGCCAGTCTTCGTCACGCTGCCCGTGTGGGGCGGACTGGCACGAACCGGCCCGATTCGGGCTCGCGACACGTTCTCGGCGACAAGCGCTCGGTTGTTCACGGAGAAAAGCGTGCCGAGAAGTTGATGGCCGGACAGGCACGAGATGGAAACGGGAGAAGTCGAACACTGTCATGTCAGCCGCGGATTCCGCGGCTCGGAACCGCAAATCTCGTAAGCACTTGGAAGGAGAAGCTCAACCATGCATCTCACCCGGACACTGAAGACAACGATCCCGATCCTCGCCGCCGTCGCTTTGCTCGCCGCCGTCGGCACGAGCCACGCGGCGACGCTGTACCTCAACACCTTCGACGAGACCGGCAATATCAACATCGGCACCGACACCACCGACGCCCCCGCCTTCTACAACTGGGTCACGTCAAGTACGGGCGGCAGCTCGCCCAGCGGCGCGGAGGGTGTCACCGAACAGGCCTTCGACTCCGGCGACACCGTGTTGTCCGGCGACCCGAGTGGCGATCACGGCCACTTTTTTGTCTCCGGCCCCGACGATCCCAACGACTCCAATGACAAGGGTAACAACCTGCGATTCCGCAACAGTCCCACGACCACCGTCAGCGGTTTCTACGGCGAAGTGGTCGACGAGATCAATGAACTCGGTCCGGGCGACTACACCGTGACTTACCAGTTCGACTATGCCGGTGAAGAAACGACATCCCGCCGCAGTTGGAAATGGAACTTCTTCGTCTTCGGCGATAGTAATACCGGCAGCGGCCGTTGGACCAACAACGGCGGATTGACCACCAGCACCATCGATGAGTGGCGACACTTCAGCCAGACGTTCGAGTTCACACTGGTGGCCGACGCCGGTGACGCGGTGCCGAAAAGCGGCGTGTTCACGGCGGGCGACTTCCGCGGATTCGCCGGCGGATTCGAACTCGACAACCGCGCGGGGGACACGGATGCCGAGTTCCGGGTTGACAACGTCGAGATTACCAGCCAGACGATCCCCGAACCGGCGTCGCTGGCGCTGCTCGGGATCGGCGGCGCGGCGA
>CAYFQS010000038.1:0-16309 GCA_964345245.1 uncultured Planctomycetaceae bacterium
GGCGACCGCTCTCGCCGTGGGCACCGCCCTGTTCATCGATCCCGCGACGCCCGTCACCATCCGCGACGGCCTGCAGCAGTGGCTCGCCGACCGCGGCTGCCGGTCAATCACTGAAGTGATCGGCACCCTCGAAATGCCGGGGGATACCGCCTGATCTCGGGCGCCGGCTGCGGACGCAGCGCCCGCCGACGCGCTGCTGCGGAACCTCGCGTCGCGGCTGAACTTTCCCAGCCGGGCGCTACAATGGCCTCATGTTGAACATTGCGCTCAAAGAATGGTCGATCGTCTGCGATCTGCTGCTCGGTGGGGAGCTTTCGCTGCTGCTGCGGAAAGGCGGGATCGAGGAGGACGAAGGGCCGGGGCGGTTTCGCCTGCGGCACCCGCGGTTCGCCCTGTTCCCGTCGTGGGCTCATCAGAAGCCCGGGATGATCGAGCCGCGGTATCGCCAGCGGGTGGAGGTACTCGACGAGCCGGACGAACTGATGCTGCGCGGGTATGCCGAGTCGGTCGGCATCCGGGCGGCGCCGAGCCGGGCGGCGCTCGACTCGCTCGACGACCTGCACTGCTGGACGGATGAGTATGTGGACATGCGCTGGAACTACCGGCCGGAGAACCCGCTGTACGTGGTGGCGCTTCGCGCGTATCGCCTGGCCGAGCCGAAGACGGTTCCGAATCGCGTGGCGTACGGTGGATGCCGGAGTTGGGTGCCGCTGGAAGACGAAGACGCGATCGACGACAACGAAGGGACGCCGGTGCTGGACGCGGGCGCCCATGACGCGCGGATGGCGGAAATCGGTCGACGGCTCATCGGCTGAACCGCGTCATCCGAGCAGCAGCATCAGGTTGAACATCACGACCCAGACGACGTCGAGGAAATGCCAGTACATCAGCGCATGGAGAATCGAACGGTGGCGGTCGGGTCCGTAGCGGCCGCGAAAGGCGCGGACGGTGCGAATGGTCATCGGAATAATCCCGCCGATCACGTGCAGGGCGTGGAGCACGATCAGGGCGACTACCAGACTGTAGAGGTAGACGTTCCGCTCGGCCATCTCCGCATGGCGCTGCAGCAGCAGGTAGAGCATCGGTCCCTGGATGACGAGAAACAGGTAGCCGAGCCCGGTCGTGGCGAGCATGCCCCGCCGGAACGGCTGCTGGCGGTCGGCCTTGACGCTGACGTACGCGTAATGGAGCGTCACGCTGCTGATGAGGATCACGAACGTGCTCACCCAGAGCCCGAGCGGCAGTTGGACGTCGGCGTTCTCCGCCCGGAGCCGGATGACCGTATACCCGACCATGCCCGCGATGAAGAGCATGGTCAGGGACACGAGGAACAGCGCCAACCCGAAGGTGGCGGTGCCGGGGGGCACGAAGTACGGCGTGGCCGGCTGCTCGGTCTGGACGGGGCGATCGTTCATGGGTCATTCAGCGGCGGACCGGGACTCGACGTACTCGGTGACCCGCGGCTGGTACTCCATGGAATCGGTGATGGCGGCGGCGAGGAAGATGGCCACGAACAGCAGCGCCACCATGAGCACGAAGCCGTAGAAGGGACTGTCGTAGCGCAGGTGCATGAAGTACAGCCCGACGACGCTGGCCTTGACCACGGCGATGAGCAGCGCGAGCCAGATATTGAAGCTGCCGAGATCGATCCTCGTCGCCGCCACGGTAAGCCAGGTGAGCACGAGCAGCGCCGCGAACACGGCGATCAGCACCTTCATCGGCACCACGTGTACGTGGTAGCCGTGTTCGTCGACCATCTCGTGAGCAGCGTTGTCGTTCATGGCGATGCGTCCGTCAGTGAATCAGGTAGAGCAGCGGGAACAGAAAGATCCAGATCAGGTCGACCACGTGCCAGTAGAGTCCGACAAGATCGACCGGGGCGAAGTACGCCGCCGAGAATTGGCCACGCACCGACCGCACGAGAATCCACGCAATCAGTCCCATGCCCACGAGCACGTGGATGCCGTGCAGGCCGGTCATGGCGAAGTAGATGTTGAAGAACGGCCGGGCGTTGAGCACCCGCCCCGCCGTGACGGGAGCGTGGGCGGCATGCTCGGCCGGTTCGGCCTCCTCGGGAACCTCGTCGCCGGGCTCGGCGCCTTCCGGCAGTCGATACGCCGCGGCGAGACCGGTGCCCGGCCCGCGGTCCGGCCCCGCGGCGGACTCCACGTCCCGCGTCCCGTGCGTCTGTTCCTCCGCCTCGTGGGCGGGGAAGTGCTCGCGGATCGTCTGCTCGTTGAACCACCGTCCCGGGCCGGTCCCGATGTGGAACTTGTGCTCGTACTCGACGTACTTGATCACCATGAACCCGACCCCGCCGACGAGGGTACACCCGAGCAGCGCGATGGTGAGCGTCCGCCTGGAAAGCTGCGTCGCCCGCACCGCCCACGCCATGGTGAAGCTGCTGGCGATGAGGATCACCGTGTTGATCGCCCCGAGCGTCGTGTCGAGCAGGTGATGGGCGTTGATGAACATCTGCGGATGATTGGCGCGATAGACGGCATACCCGCAGAAAAGCCCGCCGAACATGAGAATCTCGGTGGCGAGGAACACCCACATACCGAGCTTGCCCGAGGCGAACTGCTGGCTCTCCGTGGCATAGTGGTGAGCGAGGTGCGGGGAATGGCCGTGCGCCGCATCGTGGGCCGAGGCGGTCTCATCGGGAGCGGGTTGGACGACGGGGTCGTTCATGTTCGCCGGGCTCGTCTGCTCATCGCGGGGCTCGCCGGTCATGATACCGGCACGGTTTCCGGGGTGCGCCGCGGCTCGGGCGCCGTTTCAACCGGCACGTATCCGCCCTCGTCGGGATCGTACTCGAAGCGATCCAACGCGTACGGATCACCGGCGGTGGGCGTGACGGCGAAGTTGTCGTGCGGCGGCGGGCTCGAGCACTGCCACTCCAGCGACGCCCCGCCCCACGGGTTCGCCGGAGCCGGGGTTCCACGGAAGATCGAATGCACCAGGTACACCACCACCATGACCAACCCGATGCCCATGATGAACGAGCCGACGGTCGAAATCTTGTGGTACATCCCGAACAGCTCGATCTGCTCGGTGAGCCCGAGGGCCCGCACGGCCTCGCCGCCCCAGTCGGCGTATCGCCGCGGCATGCCCTGGCTGCCCAGCACGAACTGCACGAAGAACGTGACGTTGAACCCGATGAACACCACGATCGACGAGATCACGCCCCACTTCTCGGAGTACATCCGACCGGTCATCTTCGGCCACCAGTGATGCAGCCCGGCGAGGAACGCGGTGAGCGAACTGCCCACCATCACGTAATGGAAGTGGGCCACCACGAAGTAGGTGTCATGCAGATGAATGTCGGTCGCCAGCGAGCCGAGGAACAACCCCGTCAGCCCGCCGAGGGTGAACAGCCAGATGAACGACAGGGCGTAGACCATCGGCGTCTTGAGGTAGATCTCGCCCTTGTACATCGTCGCCAGCCAGTTGAAGACCTTGATCGCCGACGGGATCGACACGCTGAACGTCAGCAGCGAGAAGATCGCGTTCGCCACCGGCGACTGGCCCGAGGTGAACATGTGATGGCCCCAGACCAGGAAGCCCAGCAGCGCGATGGCGATGCTCGAACACGCGATGAAGCGATAGCCGAAGATGTGCTTGCGGCTGAAGATGCTGATCACCTCGCTGATGATCCCCATCGCGGGCAGAATCATGATGTACACCGCGGGGTGGGAATAGAACCAGAAGAAGTGCTGGTAAAGGATCGGGTCGCCGCCGAGCGCGGGATCGAAGATGCCCACGCCGAACGCCCGCTCGACCAGCAGCAGCAGCAACGTAATGCCGAGCACCGGCGTGGCGAGGATCTGGATGATCGAGGTGGCGTACAAGCCCCACAGGAACAGCGGCATGCGGAACCAGCCCATGCCGGGCGGGCGGAGCATGTGGATCGACGCGATGAAGTTCACCGCGGTGAGGATGGAGGAGAAGCCGAGGACAAACGCCCCCGCGGTGGCGGGGATCACCCCGCCGAAGCGCGACCCGACCCCGCCCGCATCGGTGCTGTAGGGGGTGTAGAAGGTCCAGCCCGTATCGAGCCCGCCCGCGGCGAGGGTGACGATGAAGAACACCGCCCCGATGGCGTAGAGGTAGTAGCTGAAGAGGTTCAGTCTGGGGAACGCCACGTCCTTCGCCCCGAGCATGATGGGCAGGACGAAGTTGCCCATCGCCGCCGGGATCGCCGGGATGATGAACAGGAACACCATGATCGCCCCGTGCAGCGTGAAGAGCTGGTTGTAGAGGTCGCGCCAGGTGACCTGATCGCTGATGTCGGGCAGGATGGTGCGGCCTTCGCCGAACAGCTCGGTGCGGAAGATCAGGGCGAAGAGCCCGCCGAGAAACAGCGCCGCCACCACCGACACGCAATACATCATGCCGATGCGCTTGTGGTCGAGCGTGATGAACCACGACAGGATGCCGCGGCGGTGATTCAGGTAGTTCGCCCGATGCAGCCCCGAGTCCCGGGCGGAGGGCAGTTGGAAAGGAGCGGTTGTGCTCATCATGAAGTCAAACCTCTTGCGGTCAATCGTCCCCGAGCGATCATTCCTGCGTCTCGCCGCTGAGCGTCTTGATGTACTCGATCAGGGCCATGATCTCGCGTTCCTTGATGCGGCCCTGGTAAGTGGGCATCGCGCCATCGTAGCCGGCCACGATGTGCTCATTCGGATTGAGGATGGAGTCGCGCATGTAGTCTTCGGCGGAGTAGTCGCCGTCCTCGAGCAGATCGGCCACGCCGGTGCCGTCGGCGAAGCGAGTCACCCCGCCGGTCGTCCGTGCCCAGAGCCCCTGGAAGGTCGGGCCGGTGCCCGCCGAGCCGTCGGCGGTGTGACACTGGTTGCAGCCCTTGGCCTCGTAGATCTCCCGGCCCTTCACCGACAGCGGCCGGATGTTCTCGACCACCTCTTCGAGGTCGGGATAATCCTTGAGCAGCTTCTTCGGATCGGGCTGGACATCCTCGTTTGCGGCCTGCTCGGTGATCTCCCGCCAGCGGGCGAGTTGTTCATCGCTGAGTTCCTCGAGCCAGCTTCGACTCGCCTCCTCCATCCAGACTTCGAACTCCGCCTGCGGGAGAACGACCACCTTCGAGATCATCGCCGAGTGTCGCGTGCCGCAGTATTCGGCGCACAACAGCGCGTAACCGTCGGGGTTGGGCTCGGTGGCCTCGAACCAGGCGTTGTTGTACCGGCCGGGCACGAGGTCCTTCTTGATGCGGAAGGCGGGCACGTAGAAGCTGTGGATCACGTCGAGGGAGTTGAGCACGAGCTTGACCGGCCGATTGGCCGGCACGTGCAGCACGTTCTCCCGGTAGCCGTTGGGGTGTTCGAACTCCCACGCCCACTTGTAGGCGGTCACGTTCACCACGTAAGCATTGGCGGGCGTGGCGATCATGTTCATGAACCCCACAAAGCCGTAGTAGAAGATCGCGATCACGAGGATCACCGGGATGATCGTCCACACCAGTTCGAGAGGGGTGGAATGGGTGGCGGTCTTTTCGGCCTTGCGGCCGGGGCGGGCGCGATACTTGATCGCGAAGAAGATCATCAGCCCCAGGTTCAGGATCACGAAGATAATCGAGATCGCGAGGATGAAATAGAACGCCCAGTCGACATCCCCCGCCACGGTCGAGGCCGGCTGGGGCACCCAGAAGTATTCGCCTTGGGCGAGTGTCAGACTGAGCATGGCTGGTGCACTCAACTCGCCTCGTCCGCCGGGGACTGTCGGCGACGGGCAATTTCTCGAACCCAGAAGCCGCCGAGCCCGACGCCGATCACCAGCACGGTGAACGCCCCGCCGACGCGCATCACCGCGAGGACGGTGGGCGTGTTCGAGCCGGCCAGGTACTTGAAGCAGGCGAGCAGCAACGGTTCCGACGCGGCCTCGGCGCCGATCTCGCCCGCCGCGGCGTTCTCGATCGCTCGCCGCAGCGCGTCTTCTTCGTATTCCACGCCGTACAGGTAGTCCGACACCTGCCCGTCGGGGGTGAGGAGAATGATCCCGGCCGCGTGCACATACTGTCGGCTTTCCTCGTCCCAGCGGTAGCCGAAGCCGACCGCGTCGCACACGGCGGCGATATTGGCCTGCTCGCCGGTGAGGAAGTGCCAGCCCCGAGCGCCTTGGGGCCGGCCGTAGTCACGCAGGTAACTCTTTTTCTTCATCGCGGCCAGCGTGTGCGTCTCCCGCGGATCGAAGCTCAGCACCACCACCCGGAACCCCTCGCCCGGCGTGTCGTCGAGCTTCTTCATCGCCCGCACCGTACCGTTGAGCGTCAGCGAGCAAAGCATGGGGCACTGGAAATAGACGGGCGTGAGAATGACCGGCTGCTCGCCATCGAAGAACTCGCCCAGAGCGACCTGCTCGCCGTCTTCGTTGGCGAAGGTCAGGTCGAGCGGCGCCTGCTCGCCGAGCTTCTCCTCGATGCCGATGCCCTTGAGTTCCTCGGGCACGCGCTCGGAAAGGGCCTCGGGTTCCGCGTCCGCGGCGTCCTGGCCCGAGGCCCGCGGGGCCGACAGCGCGATCAGGCCGATCATGAATGCGGTCAAGCAGGTCCGACAAGCGGCGAATTGTGAAGGATACCTTCTCATGGCGATTACGGTGCCGGTGCTTCGTCCCTGTTGGTCTGTTGTTGCTGAGCGTAGAGTTCGATCGCCACGCCGATGGGCACGCGGACGGTGCCTTCTTCGCGATCCACCCAGTCGTACGTGCCGAGGCGGATCTGTTCGTCGGCGACCGTTCGCTCCAGTTCGGCGGACGGAACCGACACCACGCGCTCGTGGTGCAGTTGGTCTTGCCAATCATAGAACCAGGCCTGCAGGGCGACCACAATGACGAGGATAAAAACCGACGACGTCACGCCAAGCATGACGATCGGCGACAGGTTCACATCGCGGGTGTTGAGTTCGGCCTTCTGTTCGACCGATTCCACCGGGGCGGGTTCTGGGTTCGCTTCAGCCACGTTTGTTCAGGACTCCCTGGTCGAGTGCCATCTCTGTCGAATGCTAGAAGTTCTCAAAGGTCAGCGCCTCTCGCACGCGCGGGTCCTGCTCGGGGACGAGGGAGGCGGCTTCGGCCCGCTTGGCCGCGGCGGCGACGAAGAGTCCGCCCATGCCGAGCAGCGTCCCCACGAGCATCACGATGAAGCCGGGGCCCAGCGTCTCGTCGCCGTGGCTGTATTCCGGCGCCACCAGCCAGACCATGCCCAGCCAGTGCATGACGAGCATCCACCCGGCCCAGAAGGCCAGCGCCGCCACGCGGCGTTTGACGTGCCGCGAGAGCAGGCCGAGGAAGGGGATCACAAAATGCCCGAACAGCAGCACGATCAGCACCGCCGACCAGACGTTGACGTCCTGCGCGGCGGTGGAAGCGCCGTGGCGCAGATACCACTGCGTTTCCTCCGAAATGTTGCCGTACCAGATCAGCATGTACTGGCTGAAGGCGATGTAGGCCCAGAAGAACACGAAAGCGAACAGCCACTTGCCGAGGTCCTGGTAATGCTCGACGTTGATCGAGTCGGTGACTCGCCCGCTCTGCTGCAGCAGCACGGTGATGAGGATCAGCAGCCCGAGGAAGCCGACGATGGCCGAGCTGAAGTAGTACACGCCGATCACCGTGGAGAACCACATCGGGTCGAGCGACATGACCCAGTCGACCGTGGCGAAGGTGACGGTGAAGGCGAAGAGCACGAGGCCCGGCGCGCTGACCTTGCTCAGCCGAACGGTCAGGGCGGGATCGCCGGTCTCATCCTGCCGCACCGACCCGCGGTAGAGCATGCGCGCCAGTGCGATCCAGACGGCGAAGTAGACGACGTAGCGGATCGCGAAGAACGGCGCGTTGAGGTAGACGAGCTTCCCGGCCACGGCCGAGTGATGCTCCACGTAATTCGGATCGGTCCACGGATGGAGCAGGCCCTGCCCGAAGACCACCGCGACGACGATGGGCAAGCCGAGCAGCCCCATGATCCAGGTGTTGGCCGCGAGCACCTCGCACAGGCGTCGAACGGTGACCACCCACCCGGCGCCGGACACGTGTTGCCACATCAGAAAGCACATCGCCCCGAGCGAGATGCTGAGGAAGAACAGGAAGTTGACGAGCCAGGCGAACAGGAGCTGGCGCAGGCCGTGCTCGGCGATCACGGACGCGAGGATGGCGGCGATCAACCCGGCCACGGCCACCGCCCCGCCGCCCATGGTCAGCGGCAAGGTCAAGGCGCCGAGTCGCCGGTCTTCGCTGTCGCTCAATGTCGCGTGGGGTGTTTCCACCATTTCACTCCGCTTCGTGGCCGGCAGGTCACCGGCCTGTCATCGCAACTGCTCCAGTCGGTTCTGCTGCGCGTCGGGCAACTGTTCGAAAGAGGCGGCCTGGCTGAGCTGAAGGGCTCGAATGTAGGCCACGATCGCCCAGCGGTCGCGCACGGAAATCTGGGCGCGGTACGGTTGCATGGTGTAGCCGGTCTCACGTTGTACGCCGTTCGCGATCGTGTTGTAAAGGTGCCCCAGCTCGCGCCGGCGTATCGGTTCGCTGTACAGCGACGCCGGCGGCACCCAGGCCGAGCCGAGGGCCTCGGCGCGTTTCGTGACCAGCCCGTTGCCGCCGCCGGCCAGGCCATGGCACGGGGCGCAGAAGATGTTGAACCGTTCCTGGCCGCGGAGGACGAACTCCTCGGTCACTTCGACCTGGGCCGGGTACCCGGTCGCCCACGTGGTTTCGCCGTCGACCGTGACCTCGCCGCGGTAGTAGTGATCGTCCGTTCGCAACACGCGGTCGCCCCGCGGCACGGCGCCGGTCACCGGCTGCCGCATCGCGCGGTGGTCGGCCCAGACCTCGCTGTAGGCCTGGGTCTTCATCTTGGGCTGATCGTCCATGTCCAGGAACAGGTGGACCCGCGGCTTCTCCGACTTGCGGGCCCGCGACCGGGCGATGAACGCCAGCGGCACCCACGAGACCACCAGGCTGATGATCACGGCGTACATCAGCCAGGGCGGGACGTCGCGGAATGTGGGGCGCACCTTGGGCATGAGCGTCTACTGCCAGATCCTTTCCACCCCGGACGCGCCGAGGTCCCGCAAAGTCTCCCCCGTCTGGTCGGGATCGAACTTCGGATCGTCCGCTTCCACCGCGATGAAGAAGCGGTCGGAAGTGACGCGCAGGAATCGCTTGCTCTTGAACAGCGGGTGGTAGAGCTTGGGCAGGCCGTTGAGAATGAGCATGCCGAACACCGCCCCGAACGCCGCGAGGAGGATCACCGTTTCGAAGATGACGGGGATGTTGGCGGGCAGGGAGAAGATCGGCTTGCCGCTGATGGCGAACGTGTAGCCGCGGAGGGCGTAAGGGACGGGGAAGCTGGTGGCGTTGGTCCACCACACGAGCACGAGGCCGGCCACCAGCCCGGCCAGTCCGCAGACGAGCACGATCCACGGCAGGCGGGTCGGCCGATTGCCCTTCAGCCGATCGAGCCCGTGGATTGGGAACGGCGAGTAGCACTCGAACCGCTGGTAGCCCCGGCGACGGAGGTTGGCCGTCGCGTGCAGCAGGCCGTCCACGTCCTCGAACTCGGCCAGCAGGCCGTAGGTCGTGTCGGTGATCGGTTTGTCGCTCGCGGTCTCACTCATCGTCGTTCGTCATTGCTCAGGGCGTGCGATCGTCGGCCACGCCGGTTTCGTCCGGATCAACGTCGTCGTATTCATGCGCGCCGTGACCCGCGTGGGCCTGGGGCATCACGGTCTTGAGTTCCGCCATGGCCACGATCGGCCCGAACCGCAGGAACAGCAGGAACATGGTGAAAAACAGCCCGAAGCTGCCCAGCAGCATGCCGATGTCGACCCAGGTCGGCATGAAATCGCCCCAACTCGACGGCACGAAATCACGGGTGAGCGAGGTGATGATGATCACGAACCGCTCGAACCACATGCCGACGTTCACGCACATCGCCACCGCGAGGGTCACCCACACGTTCGTTCGCAGCTTCTTGAACCAGAGCACCTGCGGGGCGCAGACATTGCAGAACACCATCACGTAGAAGGCCCAGGCGTAAGGCCCGGTGGCGCGGTTCAGGAAGGCGAACTGCTCGGCGTCGACCTGCCCGTACCACGCGACGAAGAATTCGACCGCGTAGGCGTAGGCGACGATCAGGCCGGTGCCGAGGAGAATCTTGTTCATGTTCTCGATGTGTCGCAGCGTGATCAGTTCTTTCAGGCCGAAGAACTCGCGGGCCGGCACGGCGAGGGTCAGGACCATGGCGAACCCGCCGAACACCGCCCCGGCGACGAAGTACGGCGGGAAGATCGTGGTGTGCCAGCCGGGAAGCTGCGCGATGGCGAAGTCGAAGGAGACCACCGAATGCACGGAGAGCACCAGCGGCGTGGCGAGGGCGGCGAGCAGCAGGTAGGCCCGCTCGAAGCGCTGCCAGTGCTTGGACGAGCCGCGCCAGCCGAGCGCGAGAATGCCGTAGACAATTCGGCGAATCCTGTCGGTTGAACGATCCCGCAATGTGGCGAGATCGGGCACCATGCCGACGTACCAGAACAGCATCGAAACGGTGGCATAGGCGCTGACGGCGAACACGTCCCACAGCAGGGGGCTGCGGAACTGCGGCCACATGCCCATCTGGTTGGGATACGGGAAGAGCCAATAGGCGAGCCACACCCGGCCGATGTGGATGCCGGGGAAGATCCCGGCGCACATGACGGCGAAGATGGTCATCGCCTCGGCGAAGCGATTGACCGCGGTCCGCCAGTTCTGCCGGAACAGAAAGAGAATCGCGGAGATCAGCGTGCCCGCGTGGCCGATGCCGACCCAGAACACGAAGTTGACGATGGGAAAGCCCCACGCCACCGGCTGGTTGTTTCCCCACACCCCGACCCCGGTGAGGATCAGGTAGCCGATCAACGCCATCAGCAGCCCGAGCAGGGACAGGGAAATGAGCAACGCGATCCACCAGGCCTTCGTCGGCTTGCGCTTGAGGGTGATGTCGGTGACCTTGTCGGTCACGCTGGTCAGATCGTGACCGCCGAGCACGAGGGGCGGACGCTGCGTCGGGTCCTCGGCGGTGTTGTCGAGGCCGTAGTCAGTCGAGTTTGGCGTCAGCGCGGTGCTCATGGGTCAGCCGTGGTGGTCCTGGTTTTCCGTTTGGGGATGTCCGCCCGATTCGTGGGGTGGTTCCGGTGGATTTCGCAGCTTGGCGAGGTACCTGGTTCGCGGTCGGACGTTCAGTTGGGCGAGCATGCCGTAGGCCCGCGGGTTCTTTTCCTGCAGCTTGCGGACTTCGCTGCTGCGGTCCTTCAGGTTGCCGAAGATGATCGCGCTGGTCGGACAGGTCTGGGCGCAGGCGGGGGTGACCTCGCCGTCGCGGACGAGTTCGTCCGGCCGCTCGCCCTCCGCATGCTCCAGACGGGCCACGTGCTTGGCGGCGCTGAGGCGCTGCACGCAGTAGGTGCACTTCTCCATCACGCCGCGCATCCGCACGGTGACCTCGGGGTTGTAGACCATCTGCTTGATCTCGTCGACCTGCTCGCCCTGCTGCTGGTCGGGCATGTTGAGGTAAGGCGGCGTCGGGCCGGCGAGACGCGGATCACGGGAATGGTAGTCGAAATAGTTGAACCGCCGCACCTTGTACGGACAGTTGTTGGAGCAGTACCGCGTGCCGACACAGCGGTTGTAGACCATGGTGTTCAGGCCTTCGCTGTCGTGCACGGTCGCGGCCACGGGGCATACCTGTTCGCACGGGGCGTTCTCACAGTGCACGCAGGCGAGCGGCTGGTGGGAGACGTGCACCGGCGCATCGGGATGGCCCTTGAAATAGCGATCCACGCGAATCCAGTGCATCTCCCGGCCGTTGGCGACCTCCTCCTTGCCCACGATGGGGATGTTGTTCTCCGCCTGGCAGGCGGTGACGCACGCGCCGCAGCCGATGCACGTGTTCAGGTCGATCACCATGCCCCACTGGTGGTCGGCCGCCTCCTCGAAGTCGACCGGCGGCTCGAAGAGCTGCAGCGGCACGTCTTCGCCCTCCCGCTTCGGCACGTGCGGACCGAGATGCTTGGCGAACTTCGGATGGTGCTGGTACTCCGTGAACGTCCCCTCGCGGAGCACCTCGCCGAGGCGTGCCTGGTAACGCTCCTCGAGTGTTTCGGTTTCGAGGGCATGGTGATCCTGGGTGCTGACGATCGGGTACGTGCGGCCGGTGTTCTCCACGGTGATGCCGCCCGCCATGCCGCCCATCGCCTTGGTCGTGCGCAGCGGGTAGACGTCGAACCCGACGCCGGTCCCGACGTGGCCGGCATGCCGGCGGCCGTAGCCGAGCGGCAGTTCAATCACGTTCGCCGCGAGGCCGGGCAGCACGTAGGCTGCGATCTCGATCGAGCGGTCGCCCACGGCGATGCGGATCACGTCGCCGGTCTCGACGCCGAGGTTTTCCGCGGTCCGCGGCGACATGATCGCGGCGTTGTCCCAGGTAATCTTGCTGATCGGATCGGGCCACTCCTGCAGCCAGCCGTTGGCGGCGAAGCGGCCGTCGTGAGCCGCGTAGTCACTGGTGAACACGACTTCGTAGCCGGACGTGGATTGCTTCCGTGGCAGATCGGCGTCGGAACGCTTCGGCGTGACCGGCTTTTGCGCACTGCCGGCCAGCACGCCGTCGTGCAACAACCGGGTCCAGCGGGATTCGAAGTCGCCGCCGAATCGCCGGCGATACGTCTCCCGGACGATGTCGTACCCACGTTTGGCGGGCACCTTCTCCTCGCCGCGCTGAATGCGGAAGTCGATCAGCCGGGCGAGCAGTTCGATCGGGCTCCAGCCGTCGTACAGCGGCAGGAGGAGCGGCTGCTGCACGCCGATCGCGCCGTCGAAACTGCGCGCGTCGCTCCACGCCTCCAGCCAGTGCGCCCGCGGCGCCTGCCACCGGCACAGCCGGGAGGTCTCGTTGGCGTAGAGCGAGAGGTGCAGCGTGTTCGGCGTGTTCTCCAGCGCGGCGGCGAAGCCGAGGTCGGCCGGGCCGTCGTAGGCGGGGTTGCCACCGAGGATGATCAGCGTCTCGACTTCGCCGGCCTTCATGGCGGCGGCGAGATCGACGATCGATCCGGCGGCCGCCGGGGGCTCCGGCGTATAGGTGATCGTCTCACTGACCGCCCCGATCTTCTCGTTGATCGCGTGAGCCAGCGCGTGGGCGCGCGGCGTCTGCTCGGGGCCGACCGCGACAACGCCCTTGCCCGGGTGAGCGATGAGGTCCTTCGCCAGCGCCGAACGCGGCCCATTGGAAGTCGCGGCTTGAAGCTCATCGAGCAGTTGCTCGAGCCGGCCTTCGATTTCGCCCCGCCTCACCGCGTGGCGCTCGTCGGCGCAGGTCCCGGTGACGGTCAGCGTCGGCTCGATGACGTACAGCCGATTCATCCGTCCCTCGTCGGCCGAGCGACGGCCCTTGGCCCAATCGGCCGCATGGGCCAGGGACATCGGATGCCGCATGAACAGGTCGGCGTCGAAGCAGGCGATCACGTCGGCCTTGTCGAGGTGGTAGTGCGTCCGCACCGGCTGGCCAAACGCGGCCGCCGCGCCCTCCAGCTCCGAGGCGCGGTTCAGTGGCTCCCACTCGTGCCACTTCGCCTGCGGCAGCTTCTCGGCCATCGCTCCCCGAAGCATCGCGATGGTCGGGGAAGATGTGGCCTCACTGAGAACGGCCACGCCCTCGCCGCCATTCTCACGAGCCGTGGCGAACAGCTCCTGCGCCGCCTGCTCGAACTGCTTCCACGTGCGAATACGAAGGCGCCCGTCCTCGCGCTCGGCGGGCATGCGGCTGCGGTCGGGATCGTACAACTCGAGCACCGACGCCTGGGCGATGGAAGACGCCGCCCCACGGCTGGCCGGATGCAGCGGGTTGCCTTCGATCTTGATCGGCCGGCCGTCGTAGCTCGTCACCAGCACGCCGGTGGCGAACCCGCCGATCTCCATCGCGGTGGCGTACTGTTCGGCCTCGCCGGGCGTGAAGCCCTCCGGCCGCTCGTCGTACGGCGCCAGCTCCCGCCGGGGCCACCGCCGGCAACCGGTGATCGAGGCCAGGGCGACCGAGGCGCCCATGATCTTGAGGAACTGCCGCCGCGACGGACCGCTGAGCATATCGAAGAACCCGGCGGGAAACTCTCGCGCCGCCATCTCGCGGAACTCGGGCGTATTCGCCCATTCATCCAGCGAGCGCCAGAAGCGCCGACCTGTCTTCTCGCCGGTCATCGGTGGCATACTGAACAATCCGTTAGCTGTCGGGGCGACCGCACGCCGTATTCCTCAGCGAGCGCTTCGCCGACTTCCAATCGCTCTTCTTCCGTCATGTCGAGCCCCCAGTCCATCACCGTCACCTTGTCTCGCGGGCGCAGGCGCCTCTCCGGGGCCCGGTGGCAATCGAGGCACCAGCCCATGCTCAGGTCCTCGACCTGGTGGACCACTTCCATCTTGTCCACCCGCCCGTGACATTCCACGCAACCGACCCCCTTGTTCACGTGGGCCGCGTGATTGAAGTAGGCATAATCCGGCAGGTCGTGGACCTTGACCCAGGGGATGGGCATCTCGCTGGCCGCGGCTTTTTTCACCGGCAGCATCGTCTGCGCGTCCCAGCGGAGCTTGGTCACGTCGTTGTGGCAGTTCAGGCAGGTCTGCGTCGGCGGGATCGCGGCGAACGCCGCGCCCTCCACCGTGGTGTGACAGTAACGGCAGTCCATGCCGAGTTCCCCCACGTGCAACGCGTGGCTGTACTCAACGGGCTGCTCCGGCGCGTAGCCCACGGCGATGGTGCGGGGCGACAGGCCGTAGACCATGACCGTCGCCAGGTAAGGCGGGACGCCCAACACCCCAAGGATCGCGACCGGCAGCAGCAGGTTCGCCCACCTTGGAAATACAAAATGGCTCGGTTCCGTCCCGTCGGCCATCGGCGACAGTTGTCTCCCTGTGTTAACCCCGCATAAGGGTCCCCGATTGTAGGCGAGGCATGCGATTAGTCAAAGCGTCTGAGCCGCCTGGATCGCTTGCCTCAAGATCGCACCCATCGCAAGCCGAACCGGAGCGAAGCGCAGGTCCGGATGTTGCATCGAACGATCCGGCGATCCGGCGATCCGGTCACGGGCGATCCGGATCATGCGATCGCCTCCGCTCGCCGCGGCTCAAGCTGCTATCCTTCGCCCATGCCGCCGTTGATTGCCGTCGCATGCGTGGTCTTTCTGGAGGGCCTGGCTTTCGGGATGATCATCCCGGTGCTGCCGGCTTACTGCGAGCAGCTTGGCGGCGGGGCGATGTGGACCGGCGTGATGTTCGCCCTGCTCACCGGGCCCAAGGTGATCATGAACCCGCTCTGGGGCGGGCTGTCCGACCGCGTCGGCCGACGCCGCGTGCTGACCCTCGCCACCCTCGGCACGATGAGCGGGTCGGTGCTCTGGGCGATGGCCCCGACCTTCGGAGAGGTCGCATTGGCCGGCCTCGGCTGGCTTCTCGTCTCGCGGCTGGTCACGGGGCTCTTCGCCTCGCAGGCCGGGCTCGCCTATGCCGTGGCCTCGGACGTGAGCTCGCCGGAAAAACGGGCGGCGAGTCTCGGCGTGCTCGGCGCGGCCTTCGGCCTCGCCTTCACCCTCGGTCCGCTCATCGGCGGGCTCTTCGCCGGCCCCTTCGGCAATGCCGCGGTCGGCTGGCTCTCGGCCGGCGGGCAGGCCTTGTCGCTACTCATCATCATCGCGGTGTTGCCGGAGACGCGCCCCGAACAGCAGCCCCGGCGAGTCAACTGGCGGGACGCCGCCGGACTCGACCTGCTGCGCGGGCCGCGGATCGTCGGACTGCTCATCGCCTACCTCTGCATGACCGCCGCCCTCGGCGTGATCTTCCCCGTCTTCCAGCCCATGACCGAGGCGTGGTACGACTTCTCCGTGAGTCAGACCGGCATCGCCTTGGCGGTGTTCGGGTTCATCGGCGTCATTGTGCAGGGCGGGCTCATCCGCCCCACCGTTCGCGCCATCGGGGAAACGGCGACGACCATTCTCGGCCTGGCATGCGTGGCGGGCGGATTCGCCGCCCTCGCCGCCCACGGGCCCCTGGCGGTGTTCTGGATCGCCACCGGCTTGATGGCGGTCGGCGCCGGGCTGGCCATGCCCGCCTTCACCGGCCTCATGTCCCTGCAGGTCGACCACGAGACGCAGGGCCGCATCCACGGCCTGACGCAAAGCGCCACGTCCATCGGCCGGGTGATCGGCTTCGTCACCGCCGGCGGACTGTTGGCCGTGTCGTTAGTGTCGACATGGGTGCAGGCAGGAATCCGAGGCAAGCTTCG
>CAYFQS010000039.1:0-15865 GCA_964345245.1 uncultured Planctomycetaceae bacterium
TACCTGCTGCACATGCGGGCGCTGCGCAAGGTCGATGGCAGTCCGGAGGACTGGCTGGACGTCGGCCGGCTTCTGCTCAAGGCTGAGGACGGCGAAAAATGGGCCGACCGCGCCTTCCGCACGGCGACCAAAACGAAACCCGCCCTTGAGCAGCGCGTCGCCGAGATTCGCGAGCAGGTCCGGGCCGAACTCGAAGAGGAGCAGGAGAAGACCGAAGCGGAGCAGCCGGCCGGCGACGCCCCCGACGAACCGGAAGCACCGGATCAGCGCGACGGCCCCGACGGGCCGGTCGCCGGCGATCCCCCGTCGCCTCCCAAAGACATGGGCGAGGCCGAGAAGGGCGATCACGGCCCGCGGCTCGTCGGTTCGGTCCAGCGGGAATACTGGGGCGAGCTGTCGGCCGATCATCAGGCCGCGGCGGTGAAGAAACTCAAAGACTTCGCCGAACGCACCGAGAAGACGATGGGCATCGAACTCGATCTCTACGAGACCGACTACTTCCTGTTCTACACCGACCTGCCGGCGAAGGAGGGGCGGCAGTGGTCGTCGCTGCTGGACAAGATGTACGTGCGCCTGAGCAAGCTTTTCGCCCTCGATCCGGAGAACAACATCTTCCGGGGCAAGGGGCTGATCCTCGTCTTCGAGCAGCCCCTTGATTACCACCGCTTCCAGCGCAAGATGCACGGCACGGTGTCCACGGGCTCGGCCGGGATGTGCCACAGCTACGGGAACGGCATGGTGCACATCGCGTTCTACAAGCAGCCGGAAGAGAACCGCTTCGCCCACGTGCTCGTGCACGAGTCGGTCCACGGGTTCCTCCACCGCTACCGCTCGCCGGAGCGGATCGACTCATGGATCAACGAAGGACTCGCCGAGACCATCGCCCACGAACTCGTCCCGCGGAGCAAGGCGGACACGGCGCGGCAGACGTGGGTCTGGCGTCGCCGGCGGGCGATGTGGAACGTCCAGCAGGGCCACCGGCATCTGCAGAGCACCTTCTTCGCCGCGAGCCACATCAGCGGCTGGGAGTACGCGCTCGCCCAGGAACTCACCGGCTTCATGATCCAGCAGAACCGCAAGGGGTTCGCCCACTTCATCAACGGCATCAAAAACGGTGAGCCGTGGACGGCGTCGTTGGAAAAGAATTACGGCGCGCCGCTGCGCCGGATCGTCGACGCCTACGCCGCTTCGGTGAACATTCCCAACGTGCCGGATTGATCCGCCGCCTCTGAATTCAACCACAGTGATGCGGAGGCGAACATCGACGTGTGTTCAAGCCCGGTCATGGCCGACGCGAGCGGTAGCGAGCGACGACCTTGGCCGGGATTGGGGGCGGGGAGATCCGGACCTGCGCTGAAGCTTCGGTCCGGCTTGGGGGGGCGAGGGAGATCAGGACCTGCGCTGGAGCTTCGGTCCGGCTTGGCGGGCGGGGGAATCCGGACCTGCGCTGGAGCGCCGGTCCGGGTTGCCATCAGCAGATCGAGATCGCGCTGGCCGCGGTCCTCGGCATCGCCGCGATGAAGTGGTGTTCGAAGCCGGCCGGCGATCGTTGTATAATGGATGACAATGAAAGGGGCTGCACTATGATCGACTGGCATCTGACGCTCGGCCAGGAAGGGGAGGGGTGGGGGCGGATCATCGTGATCGCCGCGTTCCTCATCTTCTGGGGCATCGGGGCGCTGTGGAAGTGGCTGCAGACGATGGCGGCGGAGCAGAAGAAGCAGGCGAACGAGCAGCAACCCCCCGAGCGGCAGAGTTCGAAGGAGCGGCTCACCGAACTGGCCGAACGACGCAAGCGGGAGCTGCAGGAACTCGCCCGTCGGCGACGGGAAGCGATGCAGGGGGGCGAGCAGTCGCAACAAGACCAGAGGCGGCGGGCGCAGCCGACGCAGCAGCCACAGCCCGCCTCTCGCCCCCAGCCGACGCGGACGCCGCAGGCCGAACCCGTGCGTCCGTACGCTCAGCCGCAGGCCGAGCGTACGCCGGCCCGACCGTCGAGGTCGGAACCTTCCCGGGAAGACCGTCTTCGCCACGCCCAGGAGGCCCAGCGTGGCCGGGCTCGCGATGAGCAGAGCCGGCAGCGCCGCGCCAAGGCGTTCCAGAAGGCCCAGGAGTCGTATCGCACGCAGCGGACGCAGCGGACGCAGCAGCGCAAGCCCTCCTCGGCGGCGTCCAAGGCCCTGAAGGCGGGTGAGATCGGGCGGCGCGGCGCCGCGGTGCGGCGCTCCAGCGGGGCGACGTCGCGAACTCTGCCCGGCGGGTCCAGCCCGGTAAGCGTCCAGCCGACCCGGATGGGCAAGCTCGACCGGGCCGCGCTTCGTCGGGCGGTCATGCTCCGCGAGATGCTCGACAAGCCGGTGGCCATGCGCGACCCGGCAGCGCATCCGCTCACGTGATTCACGGTTATAATCCGGCCCATGGCACGACGTTCACGATCCGCCGGTCGCAAGTTCTGTCCCCCTCATCTGCGAGGTCGCATGCTCGGTCTCGGGCGTTCGCTGCGCGAGGCAGGGTGCGAGGCGATGCTCATCACCCACGCGCCGGACATCCGCTATCTGACCGGCTTCTCGGGCGACGACAGTTGGCTGCTCTTGGTGGCGAAGAGGGAGGCGCGGGCGGTCGTGGTCAGCGATCGGCGATTCGAGGAGGAATTGCAGCGTCTGTGCCCGTTCGCCCGGCTGGTCATGCGCTCCGGCCGCATCACCGAAGCCGCGGCCGACCTGATCGAAGAGCTCGATCTCCAGTGTGTCGCCTTCCAGGCCGATCGGCTTACCGTGGCGGCGCGCTCCGCGCTGGTGAAGCGGATCGGGGCGAAACGACTGACGTCGGCCGGCGACTGGTTGAACGACCAGCGCTCGATCAAGGACGAGGTCGAAGTCAAGGCGATCCGCGGGGCGCTGCGCATCCAGCAGAAGGCGTATCGGCAACTGTTGGAGGAGATCGGACCGGGCATGCGGGAACAGGAGATCGCCGCCCGGCTGAACTACCACATGCAGGCCCTCGGGGCGGACGGGCCGAGCTTCAACACCATCGTGGCTTCGGGGCCGAACGCATCGCTGCCGCACGCCGTGCCCGGTCGCCGCAAGCTCCGCCGGAACGAGGGGCTGTTGATTGACTGGGGCGCCTTCGCCGGCGGGTACTGCTCCGACCTGACGCGCGTGATCTGCTTCGGCAAGATGCCCGATCGGCTGGCCGAGGCGTACCGCGTCGTGTCCGACGCCCAGCAGGCGGCCATTGACGCCATCGCGCCTGGAAAAACGCTCAAGGAAATCGACACAGTGGCCCGAGGGATCATAACGGACGCCGGTTACGGCAAGGAATTCGCCCATGGGCTTGGCCACGGGTTGGGCATCGAAATCCACGAGCCGCCGGCCCTGTCGCCCCGCAGTCAGGGCGAGCTGAAGGCCGGGCATGTGGTCACGGTGGAGCCGGGCGTGTACCTGCCCGGCGTCGGCGGGGTGCGGATCGAGGATGATGTGCTGGTCACGGACAAGGGACATCGCAAGCTCTCGCGCTTGCCGACCGACTTGAAATCGGCGATCATCCAGCCCCCGAATCGGTCGTCGTGAGGCGGACGGCAGTTAAGCGATTCGGCTTTTTTGATGGTCGGTCAGCGTAGCCGCAACCGCCGCTGGTTCCAGACATTGTCGCCAGAGGGACCGCATGATTGAAATCCGAAAGCTCAAGCAACTGATCCAGATCATGAAGGACAACGACCTGAATGAGATGGATTTACGTGACAAGGACGAACAGGTCACCCTGAAGCGGGGCCCGGGCGGCGAAGTGCGGTACATGCCTTCGCCCCATGCGGTTCCGCCGCCGGCCAGCGCCCCGGCCGAGGCGTCCACCGCCCCGCCCGCCGCCGAGCGGAGTCCCGCCGACGAAGGGCTGATCGAGATCACCAGCCCGATGGTGGGCACGTTCTATTCCTCGCCCACGCCGGATGCGGATTCGTTCGTGAAGCGCGGCTCGGACATCCAGCCGGATACCGTGGTCTGCCTGATCGAAGCGATGAAGGTGTTCAACGAGATCAAGGCCGAAGTCGCGGGGAAGATCGACACGATCATGGTCAAGAACGGCGACGCCGTCGAATTCGGCCAACCCCTGTTTCTCGTCAAACCGAGCTGACCGAACGCCATCGTTAACCTCGCGGACGTTCGGACCGCCGCCGCTCTCAGCCCAGGCCTGCCCATGTTCTCCCGAATTCTCATCGCCAATCGAGGTGAAATCGCGCTGCGGATCATCCGCGCCTGCCGCGAGCTCGGCATCGAGACCGTCGCGGTCTATTCCACCGCGGATGCGAACGCGCCGTACCTCGACCTCGCCGACGACAAGGTCTGCATCGGCCCGCCGCCCGCTGCACAGAGCTATCTCAACATCCCCTCGATCATCGCCGCGGCCGAGGTCGCCAACGTCGACGCGATCCATCCCGGCTACGGCTTCCTCGCCGAGAACGCCCACTTCGCCGAGGTCTGCCGATCCTGCAATATCCAGTTCATCGGGCCCAGCGTCGAGTCGATGCAACTGCTCGGGAACAAGGTCTCCAGCCGACAACTCGCCACGAAGCACAAGGTTCCGACCTTCCCCGGCTCGAAAGGCGCGATCGAGGACGACGACGAGGCGGTGAAGCTGGCCCGCGAGATCGGCTACCCGGTGATCGTCAAGGCGGCCGCCGGCGGGGGGGGCAAGGGCATGCGGATCGCCCATAACGACATGGCCCTCCGTTCCGGTCTCCGCAGCGCCCGCAATGAGGCAGAGGGGGCCTTCGGCGACGCGTCGGTCTATATCGAGAAGTTCCTCGAACAGGCCCGCCACGTCGAAGTGCAGGTCATCGGCGACAACCACGGGAACCTGATCCATCTCTTCGAACGCGATTGCTCGATGCAGCGGCGTCACCAGAAACTGATCGAGGAAGCCCCGTGCCCGATCCTCGACAAGGACAAACGCGATGAGTTGTGCAAGGCGGCCGTGCGATTCTGCAAGGCCGCCGACTACACCTCCGCCGGTACCGTCGAGTTCCTCTTCGAGCCGGATGGATCGTTTTACCTGCTCGAGGTCAACACGCGCATCCAGGTCGAACACCCCGTGACTGAGCTCATCACGGGCATCGACATCGTGAAGCTGCAGATCGCGCTGGCCGCGGGTGAGAAGCTGCCGTTCAAGCAGTCGGATGTGAAGATGAGCGGGCACGCCATCGAGTGCCGCATCAATGCCGAGGATCCCGACCGCAACTTCGCCCCGCAGCCGGGCAAACTGGATCGCTTCGACCCGCCGGGCGGCCCCGGCGTCCGCGTCGACACGCACTGCTGCACCGGCTACGTCATTCCCCCGAACTACGATTCGATGATCGGCAAGCTGATCGTGCATCGCCGCGACCGAGAACAGGCGGTGGCCTGCATGCGCCGGGCCTTGCACGAATTTCGCGTTGAACCAATCGCCACGACGATCGGCCTCCACGAACGGCTCATCGCCGACAGCTACTTCGTCGACGGCAACGTCGATATCCACTACGTCGAACGCCTGCTCGGGGGCTGAAGGGAAAGCCGACCACCCAAACGGTCGGCTCCGCGTGCGCTCTCCCGCTCTGTCCGGTCTCACTCCGGGCGAACCGGGCCGGCGCCGCCCGGTTGGCGTCAGCTCATCTCGTCCACGTCGCCTTCGTCCTCATCGTGCGCCTGTTCTTCGAGCATCTTTCGCAGGTACCCGTTCTCCCGACGGGTCGCTTCGAGGTCGAACAGCAGGTACTTGATCGTCAGCCGAAGATAGTCCAGCGATTCCTGCAGATCGGTCACTGTCTTGTGCAAGCGGCGGTGACGGTTCTGGGTCTGGGCGGCGAGGCGTTCGAGCCGCTCCCGCTCCGCCTGGGGCAGGGTGGAGATTTCACCCATCAGTTCCGCGAGCTTCGCCTGAAAAGTCTCTTCATTCATCTCCGGGCGTCCTTTCTGGCTTGTGGTGCGTCTCAACCGCACAACTACAAAGCCGCTGCCAACGGCGCGCGGACGACGGCTCGTCCATCGCGCTTGCGCTAAATTCGGCCCGGTCCGTGCCTTGTGTTGACGCCCGCAATCCCTTGCGCCGGCGGATCGATCTGAGGCTCCCGCTGGATGTGGCGTGCACGCCACATCCGCGAACTTCCACTGTTGTTCATACACCACACGGTGTTCGCCTGCAACACCCGGCCGGCGTTCCGCGCGAAGATTCCCGGCCGCGGTCAGCGGACGCTGATGACTGGAAGTCGGGAGGGGCCGGCCCACGCGACTCCAAAGCGCCGACATCGTTCCGGGTGCCGGCTCGCTCCCTCCAGCCGCGCCCATACGACCGCAAGCGGCCGAGGGGAGGCGCAGGACATCTCGACTTTTCCTGGCGACCTTGACGCGCCTCGGTGTCTCGGCGGTGAATTCGTCCGCGTGGGATGTGACGCACTTTCTATAACTGCCTGCCGAACGATTTGTTGCTGATCTTCGCGAATCATGCTACCGTTAAGAACTACCGGCATCGTCGAATACCTGTTGCGGTCGCCTGGCTTACAGGCCCGCGGTCGGGGCGATGGATCGGGCGGCGAATCGACCATTGCGAGGACCAGACCACATGGGCGCAGGCGCAGTTCCCGATGCAAGTGCAGCTTCCGGGCATGAAGCGGAGACGGTCTCACCGCCTTCGCGGAACCTGGGCACTCTCTGTCGCCGAGCCGGTGAAGCGATTGACGCGGCAAGCGAAGCGCTCTTTGCCGAGCAGTATGCCGAGGGGCACTGGTGCGGCGAGCTCGAAGGCGACTCGATCCTGCAAAGCGAGTACATCCTGCTCAAATGGATCGTGGAGCAGGAAGACGACCCGCGGCTGCCGAAGATCGCCAATTACCTTCGCAAACAGCAACGTGAATCCGACGGCGCGTGGTTCCAGTATCCCGGGGCCAAACCCGACCTGAGCGCGACGGTGAAGGGCTACTTCGCCCTGAAGCTGATGGGCGACGACCTCGATGCCCCGCACATGGTCAAGGCCCGTGAACTGGTTCTTCGCCTCGGCGGGGCGGAGCGGTGCAACACGTACACGAAGTTCTACCTCGCGGCACTGGGGCAGATGCATTACGACTCCGTGCCCGCGGTCCCGCCGGAGATGGTGCTCCTGCCGCGATGGTTCTACTTCCATCTGGACAAGGTCTCGGCATGGTCGCGCACGATGATCATGCCCCTGTCCATCGTGAGCAGCTATCGGCCGATTCGCCAGCTCCCCGAGCCGCTGAGCATCATGGAGCTGTACACGAACCACGACTACCTGGATCGACCGTTCGTCGAGTTCGACAAGAAGCTGATCAGTTGGCGGAACCTGTTCATCGGGATCGACAAGCTGCTGAAGGTGTGGGAGAAGACGAAGATCACGCCGCTGCGCAAGCGGGCCCTCCAGCGGATCGAGCAGTGGATTCTCCAGCGCACGCAGAAGCAGCATTCCGACGGGCTGGGCGCGATCTTCCCCCCCATGGTCTACATCATCATCGCCTTCCGCTGCCTCGGCTACGACTGGGACAGCCCGTACGTGCGCGAGGCGGCGGAGCAACTCGACCGCCTGATGATCGACGAGGGCGATGACATCCGGTTCCAGCCCTGCTTCTCCCCCGTGTGGGACAGCGGGATCGCCCTGTACGCGCTGACCGAGGCGGGGCTGAAGGCCGGCGACGACCCGCGGATCAAAAAGGCGGTGGACTGGCTGGTCAGCAAGGAGTGTCGCTTCGAGGGCGACTGGAAGAACAACGTATCCGACGACGTTGAGCCGAGCGGCTGGTACTTCGAATTCAACAACGCCTACTACCCGGACGTGGACGACACGGCGATGGTGACGATGGCCCTGGCTCGGGCGGCGAACGGGGCGGCGCCGGAGGCGGCGGCCGCGGCGAAGCGAGGCGTGAAGTGGATTCGGGCCATGCAAAACGAAGACGGCGGATGGGCCGCCTTCGACCGCACCATCAGCCGGCCCATCCTCGAGTACATTCCCTTCGCCGATCACAACGCGATTCAGGATCCGAGCTGCCCCGACATCACCGGCCGCACGCTCGAATGTCTCGGCCACATGGGCCTGACCACGGAAGACCCGTGCGTGCGAAAGGCGGTCGATTTCCTGAAACTCACGCAGGAACCCGAGGGATGCTGGTTCGGCCGGTGGGGCGTCAATTACATCTACGGCACCTGGGAAGTGCTCTGCGGTCTTCGCAACGCCGGCGTTGACATGGACGAGGACTGGGTCCAGCGGGCCGGACACTGGCTGCGAAGCGTGCAGAAGGAAAATGGCAGCTTCGGCGAATCCGCGGACACCTACGAGCAGCCGGAGCTCAAAGGCCGCGGACCGTCGACCGCTTCACAGACCGCCTGGGGGACGATGGGGCTCATGGCTGTTTACGGCCATGAAGACCGCGACGTCGTGCGAGGTGTGCGCTGGCTGCTGGATACGCAGCTCAGCGAGGACCGGCCCGAAACAGGGGACGCGGCCGGTTCCTGGGCCGAGCCGTGGTTCACCGGCACCGGCTTTCCCCGCGTGTTCTACCTGCGCTATCACCTCTACCGCCTGTACTTTCCCATCATGTGCATCGGCCGCTGGCGCGCCGCGGTCGAGACCGGCTGACCACGCCGAGCATCACACGGTCATTCCCCGGAGTCGGGATACAGGTTCGCCGCCTCCCCTTTGCGCTTCTTCTCGACGTATTTGCGAATCCAGGTTTCGAAGCTCTTGCCCGCTGCCGTATCGCGGCCGCTGAATTGCAGCCGCGCCACGTCGGCGTAGGAGATGCTCACCCGCTGCTCACTGTCTCTGAGCAGAACGCGAACCTGCGAATCGGCGAGCGTCCGTCCCGAGCGTCGGTCGAACAGATAACCCTCGATGACCGTGCCGTCCTTGCGGGTGATGGTCACGTCGCCGCGGTAGTCGAACGCCTCTTCCAGGGCGGCGAGCAGTTCGTTTTCGTCGGCCACGTCGGGCATCCATCCCTGCGTGGCGCGGTGGTCTTCCTGTTCCGCCCGGGCCGGTCGCTCCTCGTCGGTCATGTCGTGTCTCCCGTAGATGGCGAAAACAGGGGATTGTAGCGAAAAGGGCGGCCGAAAACCGGCGCGCGGCCCTTGACGCGCGTCGCATAAAGATTACAATCAGGTCCAGTTTTGTGCGCATTGCGGGTCCAGAGGACGGTCAGGCGAAACGGATCGAGCTGGATGCCACGGCTGGATTATGGGCGGCCTGCGGATGGTGTGGGGCGAGGCGGCCCAAAGGGCCGGTGCGATGTGGCAACGGTTGTCACATTGACCGGCCCTGTTTTCATGGTTTCGCCCCTTGGCACGGTCAACGGGTTATGCTAAACTCCACGGCTCGACTGTCCCCGCCGCGGGCGGGCCTGCCCCACGCGGCGAGAACATGATTTGCACGGAGCCACTGAGCGATGGCCAAGAAACAGATTACCACGCAGTTCAAGATTCAGGCGCCCGGCGGCCAGGCCACTCCGGCCCCGCCCATCGGCCCCGCGCTGGGCCAGCATGGTGTCAACCCCGGCCAGTTTATCCAGCAGTTCAACGAACGAACCCGCGAGATGAACGGCAAAGTCGTCGGCTGCGTGATTACCGTCTACCGCGACCGCAGTTTTGATTTTGAAATCAAGAGCCCGCCCGCCGCGGTGCTCATCAAGGACGCGGCCGGGATTGAGAAGGGCTCCGGCGTGCCGAACAAGGAAAAGGTCGGCAAGATCACCCGCGAGCAGGTGCAGGCCATCGCCGAAGAGAAGATGGCCGACCTCAACGCCGGGACCATTGAGTCCGCCTCGCGGCTCGTGGAGGGGACCGCCCGCAGCATGGGCGTGACCGTCGAAGAGTAACCGTCCGACACGGCTCGGACTTCGTCAGAATCAACGCCGGACCACGGGCGAGAACAGTGGGAGCTTCGAAAGGAGCGAATCAACATGCCGGCACACGGCAAACGCTACCGTGGCGATGTGAACAACGTGGATCGCGACCGCTCGTATCCCCTGGACGAGGCCGTCGCGGTGCTCAAGTCTTTTCGTCAGGCCGACTTTGACCAGACCGTTGATCTGTGCATGCACCTGGGCATTGACCCGCGCCAGGCCGATCAGGCAGTACGCGGGTCGGTAAGCTTGCCGCACGGCACGGGCAAAACGCGTCGGGTGATCGCCTTCTGCACCGAGGACAAGGTGGACGCGGCCAGGGAAGCCGGGGCCATCGAGGCCGGCGGCGAGGAACTGGTCAAGAAGATCAACGATGGCTGGATGGACTTCGACGTGGCCGTCGCCACGCCGGACATGATGAAGGTCGTCAGCCGGCTTGGCCGGGTGCTCGGCCCCCGCGGGCTCATGCCCTCGCCGAAGAGCGGTACCGTCGCCCCGGACGTCGAACAGGCGGTGAAGGACTACGCCGCGGGCAAGGTGGAGTTCCGCAATGACAGCGGCGGGAACGTCCACGCCCCGATCGGCAAGTTCTCCTTCGACCCCGAGCAGATTCAGGAAAACGCCCGGTTCTTCATCAACACGATCATGAAAATGAAACCGGCTTCCACCAAGGGCCAGTTTATCCGGCGCGTGAGCATGTCGGGCACGATGACGCCCGGCGTGGACGTGCAGGTCTGAACCGAAACGCAGTCACCCCCGGGCCGAGAGCCCGAACCGAACGAGGCGAGCCATGAGCAAACCCGTCAAACAAATGATGATGGACATGTACCGGCGCATGTTCGAGGGCGTCGACGGCGTGGTGCTGGTCGACATCCGCGGCATCCCGGCGAACGAAAACAACGTCATGCGGATGAAGCTGGCCGAGAGCAAGATCAAGGTCACGGTGGTCAAGAACCGCATGATCGAGGAGGCCTTCGAGGGTACGGAGCTCGGGAACGTGACCCCGCTGCTCGAAGGCCCCTGCGCCTTCGCCTACGGGCTCGACGAAGACACAAGCGTGGTGAATGTCGCCCGCGTCCTGCTTGACGTGGTCAAGGAGGTCGACGAGCTTGAGGTCAAGGGCGCCGTGATGGAAGGGCAAATCTTCCAGGCCGACGAGGTCGAGCGGCTGAGCAAGTACCCGACGCGCGAAGAGGCGCTGTCGGAGTTCATGACCCTCGTCCTCTCGCCGGGGCGGAAGCTCGCGGGCGCCTTCAACGCCCCGGGCAGCGAGCTGGTCGGCGCGATCGGCGGGCCGAGCGGCAACGTCGCCGGTCTGCTCGGCGCGGTGAAAGCGAAGCTCGAAGCCGGCGAAACCATCGCCTGAGTGAACGAAAGGCCGGGCGACCGGCGCCGCGCCGGTCGCTCCGGATCGATCAACGAAAAAGCACAGCGTCCGACTGGCCCGCTTCGCGGGTTAAATGGCCGATGGTCGGTCACCTCTTGGACGTGCAGCACTGTTTGAGGAGTCTTTACCATGGCTGATGAAGCCGCCACTGCGGAAGCGGAAGCCCCCGAGGCGCCCGCCAAGGAATTCGACGCCGAGATCAAGGAACTGGGCGACAAGATCGCCTCGCTGTCCCTGAAGCAGGCGGTCGATCTCACGGACTACATGAAGGACGCATACGGCATCGAGCCCGCGGCGGGCGGGGGTGTCGTGATGGCCGGCGGGATGCCGGGCGGCGGCGGCGAAGCCGCGGCCGAAGAAGAAGAGGAGCAGACGGAATTCAACGTCGTCCTCAATGGCGCCGGCGACAAGAAGATCCAGGTCATCAAGGTCGTCCGCGAGGCCACCGGCCTCGGTCTCAAGGAAGCCAAGGAGCTCGTCGACGGCGCGCCCAAGCCCGTCAAGGAAGGCGTGCCCAAGGAAGAGGCCGACGCCCTGGCCGAGAAGATCAAGGAAGCCGGCGGCGACGTCGAGGTCAAGTAACCCGACGATTGCTCAACGCTTCAGATCGAACGCACGAAAGGCCGTCCCGCAACGCGGGGCGGCCTTTCTCGTCGCCCCCCCGGTTATCCGGTGCCCGACACGCAGCTTCCGGGTCGGCGAACCCCGAGAATTCAGGTGAGCGTTATCCAGTTGGCGCGGAATCCGCCCCACGAGGGCAAGCCATTACCGGTACAACGCATCCGACCTTCGCTGCTCGACGAAGCCGCTCTGCTTCCCGCTGAAGGTCATCATCCCGGCGGGTTGCGGGTTTTCACGAAACAGCAAAGACTGCCGGACAAGCCCGATGATCATTTTCCCACGCAGAAGGTGGCGAAGACCTGCCCGAGCACGTCATCGGGGGGCATTTCGCCGCCGAGGGCGGCGAGGTGGTCGAGGGCAAGACGCATCTGCGATGCGATCAGCTCCATGTCGGTGAGCGTCTCGTCGTGCAGTTGATCGGCGATCATGGCGAGCGTCGTCGAGACCGCGGCCAGTGCCCGGCGCAGCTCATCGGCGTGGCGGGGTTGCAGGGCGAGCATCTGTCCGCCCAGCGAGACGGCGCGGGTGCGAAGTCGTCGGGCGATTTCGCCTTTGAGCTCGTCAAGGCCCTGCCCGGTGATCGCGCTGACTGCGATTGGTTCGCCGGGCGAAGTGACGCCGGCCGCGTTTGCGCGGTCCGCCTTGCCGCGGACTCGCAGCACTGGTGCGGCGGTGGCGAGCGATTCCACCGGTGAGCCGGCTTCGGCGAGATGGATGACCAACTCTGCGTGCGCCAGCGCCTCCTCGGCGGCGGACTGCATTGCCGCATTCAGTTCGTCGACCGGCCGATCGTGGCCGGCCACGTCGACGAGCATCACCTCCGCCGCGCCCTCATCCGTCTCGATCCGCAGCGGCTCTCGCAGCACGTCCCGGGTCGTGCCCGGAATGTCGCTCACCACCGCGCGCTCCCGGCCGAGCAGGGCGTTGAACAGCGTGCTCTTGCCCGCGTTCGGCGGACCGGCGAGCACTACCCACGGCAGCGCCTCCAGCGCCGACCACGACCGGCTTCGCGCCAGCAGCGCCTGCAGCTTTGATTCGATCTCCCGCAGTTGCCGGTCGAGTTCGGCCGGGGCGATGGGGTGCACGTCGTCCTGGTCGACGAAGTCGATGCCGGCTTCGACGAGGGCGAGCGCCCGGGCGAGCTGCTGCACGAGATCAACCGCGAGCGAACCGAGCCGGCCACGCCGCAGCAGCCCGGCGGCGTTGAGCTGGGCGTCCGACTCCGCCCCGATCGTCGCGGCGATGCCTTCACATTCGGTCAGCGCGACGCGGCCGGCGAGGAACGCCCGGCGGGTGAACTCGCCGGGCTCGGCGAGTCGGGCCGGTTGACCGACCGATTCCGCGGCGTCGATCACGCGATGCAGGATGCGGTCGAGCAGGGCGGGGTTGCCGGGCGTCTGCACTTCGAGCACGTCTTCGCCCGTGTAGCTGTGCGGCGTGGGGAAAAAGGCGGCGAGACAGGGCAGATCGAGGCGGTCGTCGAGCCGCCAGCGAAGGGCGGTCAGCTCACGCGGCGGGGGCCTCCGGTCGAACAGGACATCGAGCAGGGCGGACAGATCGCCGCCGGACACGCGAACGATCCCCCGCGGGCTGCGGCCGGGCGGGCTGCTGACCGCCGCGATCACCGCGTCATCGCCCCTCATCGCCGCCCCTTGCGCCCGCCCTTCGATGGCTGCTTGCTCCGTTTCAGGCCTTTCTGCTGCTGCTGCTCGGCCTGCTTCATCGCCGCCGCCATCACGTTCGGCATGCAGCCCTTCTTCTGTCCGCCCGAAAGCTTGCCCTGCTTCTCGAGTTCGTCGACGTGAGCGCGGACGCGCTTGCTCTCGATGATCCCCGCCGCGGTCGACGTGAGAATGTACAGCGTCAACCCGCTCGGGGCCTTGTACAGGAAGATCGGGAACAGCAGCACCATGAACTTCATGATCATCTGCTGCTGCTTGACCTGGTCGGACTGGGCGGTGGTCGCCTGGGCGGTGGTGTACTTCTGCTGGATGAAGAACACCAGTGCCATGAGGATGGGCAGGATGTTGATCGCGTCGATGGTCCAGCCGATGAGCGGGAGGGTGAAGCCGGTACCGAGGGGGATGAAGTTGTCCTGCACGGACAGGTCGGCCAGGAAGGGCCAGGCGTCGCCGCTGATCATCTGGAACACCCCGTAGAAGGCCGGCTGATGCCGCAGTTCCACCGCGAAGAAGAGCATCGCGTAGAGGGCGATCCAGATCGGCATCTGCAGGAACATGGGCAGGCACCCCATGCCCATCGACGCCGGGTTCACCCCGCGCTTGCGATAGAGGTCCATCATCTCCTGGTTGAACTTCTGCTGATCGTCCTTGTACTTCTTCTTGAGCTGTTCGATCTCCGGCTGCAGGGCCTGCATCTGCTTGGAGAACTTCATCATGTTGACCTGCGACGGCTTGGTCACCGGGAAGTGCAGGATCAACCGCACGAAGGCGACCATGATGATGATCGCCACGCCCCAGTCGCGGACGACGAAGTGGATCGCCGTGAGGAAGTTCAGCAGCAGCTCACCGAGCCAGGCGAAGGTGCACCACGTGCACATCCCGCCGATGTCATAGACGATGAGGTTGCCGAGGTTGAGCACGCTGTAGATCGGCTGCTCATCGAGGACGCGCGTGTCCTTCGGGCCGGTGTAGACATCAAGGTCGATGTCGATCGCGTCGCCGTCTTCGCCCATCGGGGCCATGAACCGCGTCCGGCCGACCAGCCGCAGCATCAGCCACGTCTCGCCGGCTTGATCCTTCCAGCGGAGGCGCTTGACGGTAGGAAAGACCTCTTCGAGGTGCCGCAACTTCAGTCCACTCGGCCGCCGCTCGTCCGGCACGGGCTGGCGGTACAGGGCGGTGGTGAAATAGCGATTGGACATCGCGGGCCAGACCATTTCCAGCCCGACGCTGTCCTCGGTGGGCCAGATGGTGGCGTATTCCGGGTCTTCGAGAATCTTCTGCCGGGCCCGGATGAAGCCGGCGGTGAATACGTGTCGCTTCGCCGGGTCATACTCCGGCTGCAGGTAGCCGATCGTCACCGTACGTTTGTCGCCGAGGTAGCTCGGCTTCAGCGGCATGTCCGCCGTGCCGTACTGGTCGAAGCTCACCTTCAGCCACTCGCCCGACAGGTTCTCGATCCGCTGGTCGAGCATCACATCGTAGCGATGCTTTTCCGGTACGACGCGGAAGGTGCGGACGATCCGCAGCACCGGCGCGGCGTCGTCGCTCGCCTTGTCCCCCGAGGCCAGCGTGACCGAGAACCTCGCCTCGCTCTCGCTGACCTGCTCGGCCTTCCACCGCTTGTGATAGAGCCACAGCCGCTTCCCGTTGACGGTGACCGCCTCGGCCGCCAGAGGATACCCGCCGCCCACCACGTTCTTCGGATTGGCCGGCGTGGGCAGCTTCTTCTGGATCAGGTACGGCTCGAGCTCATTCACTTTCTCGCTGTACCGCGACAGGTGGATGTCGTACACGCCGGCCCCCCAGGCGCTCAGCCGCGCCTTCAGCATGTACGGGTTGCCTGTTTCCTTCGGCGCGTCGTCGCCGATCACCGGGTCGGCCTGCTTCTCCGTCACGTCGACCACGTGCAGGTCGGGAATCGGCGTGATCTCGCTGGGATCGACCCCGGGGCCGACCAGGGCCTTATCCTCCATGCTCGGCGGCAGCGGCCGAGCGTCGCGGTCCGTTTCATCCGTCGAAGACAGCGAGGGCGCGGCGTCGTCGACCGGCGGGCCGGGGTCGTTCGGACTCGGCGGCTCGGTATTCAGCGACAACGCGAGGAACAGCAGCCCTCCCGCGGCAAACAGCAAGATCGTGATCAGGGTCCGTTTCAAGGTTGGCGGCTCAATCCTGGTAGGTTGCGATGAAACTGCCAGTATATGGCACGACGGCGCAGTTGGCCATGGCCCGCCGCAGACCCAGCGGAACCGGGTGCATCCGGGTTGAGTAGGTGGATTTTCATGCGGCGTTGGCCAGGGGGCG
>CAYFQS010000040.1:0-15778 GCA_964345245.1 uncultured Planctomycetaceae bacterium
TCTTCTGTCGGCGTTCGGCGAACAGGTCGGACATCGCCATATTGTAACGGCGGGAGGAGGCGTCACGTTCGCCGCACACCGGTAAGCGGGCGTACCGGATTTTGGGATTCTGTCCATCCGCATAAAATCATTGCCATGGAACTGCTGATTTTCTATCTCATGCTGGCCCTGGGCGTATCGTTCCTTTGCTCAATGCTGGAGGCGGCGCTGCTGTCGGTGCCGGTGACCCGGGTGGAGGTGATGGTCGAACAGGGCCGGCCGAGCGGCAAAATCCTCCGCGGGATGAAGAACAACATCGACCGGCCCCTCGCCGCGATCCTCACCCTCAACACCATCGCCCACACCGTCGGGGCGGCGGGGGTCGGGGCCCAGTCGGCCCACGTGTTCGGCGACCGCTGGGTCGCCATGACCAGTGCCGTGCTCACCCTGCTGATCCTCTTTCTCTCCGAGATCATCCCCAAGACCCTCGGCGCGGTATACGCCCGGTACCTCGCCACCTTCACCGCCTACACGGTGAAGCTCATGATCGTGACGCTGTACCCGCTCGTGGTGCTGTCGGAATGGCTGGCCCGGCTGGTCGCCGGCCGCACGCGCCAGCGGTCGGTCGACCGCGATGAGATCTCGTCCATGGCCGACCTCGGCTTCGGCGAAGGCGTGCTCAACGCCCACGAGTCGCGGGTGATCAAGAACCTGCTGCAACTCCGCGACGTGAACGTCAGCGACATCATGACCCCCCGCGCGGTGGTGGTGATGTTCCCGCAGACCATGACCGTGGGCGAGGTGTTCCACTCCGAACACTCGCTGCGTTTCGCCCGTATCCCGGTCTACCGGGAGAACCCGGACGACCTGACGGGCGTGGTCCACCGCTACGACATTCTGCAGGCGCACCGCCAGGGCCGCGACGGCAACCCACTGGAAAACCTCGCCCAGCCGATCCACGCCGTGCCCGAGCACGGCAGCGTGGCGAGCTGCTTCGACGCCTTCGTTCAACAGCAGCAGCAACTGTTCCAGGTGGTGGACGAGTACGGCGGGACGGCGGGGATCATCACGCTGGAAGACGCGACGGAAACACTGCTCGGCGTCGAGATTGTGGATGAGACGGATTCGGTGGAAGATATGCGTCAGTGGGCCCGGGCGAGGGCGAAGCGCCGTCAACGCTCCGTATAGCCCCACATCGCATGCACGACTATGGTATGAGCAAGTTGCGCCGACCCCGCGCCTCGGCGGGACGACGCCAACAATCACGATGACCTGACGGCAGAGTCAAACCGCACAACGAGCTTTGCCGCTTCGTGACGGTTGATCTCCCGCCGGGCACAGAGAGAAACAGCACACTATGGCCAAACGCAAGAGCAGCCCCGCCACCGTCGACTGGCTCGCCGTGATCGGCGACCACCTGCCGCGTCGCTGCGGCATCGCCACCTTCACCTCCGACCTGTGCGATGCCCTGGAGGGCGAGATGCCCGATGAGGGGCACGTCGAAGTGGTCGCCATGGACGACGTGCCGGAAGGTTACAAGTATCCCGAGCGGGTGAAGTTCCAAGTCCGCGACAACGTTCAGGCCGACTACCTCCGCGCCGCCGAGTTCGTCAACGTCAACCACTTCGACATGGCGGTGATGCAGCACGAATACGGCATTTACGGCGGGGCGTCGGGGTCGCACATTCTCAGCTTGATCAAGTCGTTGCGGATGCCGGTGGTGAGCACGCTGCACACCGTACTCACCGAGCCGAGCGACGAACAGCGGGCGATCATGGTCGACCTCGCCCGGTACTGCGAGCGGCTGGTGGTGATGAGCGACCTCGCCCGTGACATCCTTCATGATGTCTACGAGATCGACAAGTCGAAGACGGCGTTCATCCCCCACGGCATCCCGGACCTGCCGTTCAGCGACACGCAGTTTTTCAAGGATCAGTTCAACCTGCTGGACAATATGGTGATCCTGACCTTCGGGCTGCTGAGTCCGGGCAAGGGCATCGAGCACATGATCGACGCCATGCCGCAGGTGGTGGACAAGCACCCCGAGGCGGTGTACATCGTGCTCGGGGCGACGCACCCGCACGTGCTGCGGGAGATGGGCGACGCCTACCGCTCGGGCCTGCAGCAGCGGGTGAACAAGCTCGGCATGCAGGATCACGTGATCTTCCGTAACCAGTTCGTCGAGAGCGACACGCTGTGCAAGTATCTTTGCGCGGCGGACATCTACGTGACGCCTTACCTGGATGAAGCGCAGATCACCTCGGGCACGCTGGCATATGCGATGGGCAGCGGCACGGCGGTCGTGTCCACGCCTTACTGGTACGCCAACGAGATGCTGGCCGACGGTCGTGGGCGGCTGACGCCGTTCCGGGATTCCGAAGCGATGGCCGCGGAGATCAACGCCCTGCTCGATGACGATACCGAGCGGCTGAAAGTGCGTCGGAAGGCGTACGAATACACCCGCGCGATGGTGTGGAAGGAAGTCGCCCGCAGCTATTTCGCCCTCGCCGACGAGGTAAAACACCAGCTCGCCGGCCGGCCGCACCCGGTGAAGATCACCACGCCCGCTTCGCCGATCGTCGAGCAGCTTCCCGAGATCGACGTGCGTCATCTCGAAACGCTCACCGACGACACGGGCGTGCTGCATCACGCGATCTTCGCCACGCCCGACCGCAGTTCGGGCTACGCGGTCACGGACAACGCCCGCGCCCTGGCGGCGATCTGCCGGCATCACAAGATGATGCGGGAGACCAGCTACATGCCGCTCATCCAGGTGTACCTGTCCTTCCTGAACCACGCGTTCAACGGGGAGGAGAAGCGGTTCCGGGACGTGATGACCTACGACCGCCGATGGAAACACGAGGTAGGCAGTGAGGAGGCGCACGCCGAGGCGCTGTTGAGTCTCGGGTGGACCGTGCGCCACGCGCCGTCGACCTTCCTCCGCGACGTGGCCAGCCGGCTGCTTGGCGAGGCCTATCCGTCGGCGGAAGACTTCCAGTCGCCCGCCGCGTGGGCGTTCACCCTGGTCGGGCTGCACGAGTATCTTGCGATGTACGGCGGCGACTCCGACGCGCGGCGACTGCGCAACGTCCTCGCCGAGCGTCTGCAGAAGCGCTTCGAAGACAACTCGGACCCCGACTGGCCGTGGTTCGACGGACAGGTCACGGCGACCGCGGCGAAGATGCCCCACGCCCTGCTGCTCGCCGGGCAGTGGATTCCCAACTCGGAGATGTTCGAGAGTGGGATCAAGTCGCTCGGCTGGCTGCTCGATCAGCAGACGGCGCCGGGCGGGCATCTGTCGCTGATCGGCGACACCGAATGGCTGGTCCGCAACGGCGAGCGGAGCCGGTTCGACCAGCGTCCGTGCGCCGCGATGCACCTGGCCGAGGCCTGCGCCGAGGCGTTCCGGGCCACCGCTGACCAGCAGTGGCTGGAAGGCACGCGCCGATGCATCGAGTGGTTCCTCGGCCGCAACGATCTGAATGCCCCGGTGTACGATTTCCGCACCGCGGGCTGCGGGGACTCGCTGCAGATGCACGGCTCGAACGAGAACCAGGGCGCCGAGGCGACGCTGGCGTGGCTGGTGACCCTGATGACGATGTCCGAGCTGCTGGGCGAGCAGGTGCTGGTGGAGCAGACCGCCGACCGCCGCCGCGCCGCGTCGGACGAAGCCGAGCCGGCGGAAGAAGGCGCTGCCGAGCAGGAGCAGTCCGCCACGAGCGCGAGCACTGACGCGGACTAGCGCGACAGCAAGCCCGATTATGGACGCGCCGAGGTCCCCGGCTGCGATCAGTCCCGCGAGGAACACAACGCGGCCGGGACGCACATGCCGCTGTCCGGCATCTTGATATGATTCCCCACATGCTTTCACGCCTCACCATCGACAAGTGGCTGCCGGTGACGGTGGCCGTGGTGCTCGGGGCGGCGGTGGGCGCATGGCTGAGCACCGGGTCGACAATTGACCTCGACCAGCGTGTGCCGGGGACCGACCGGACCGCGATGTCGGCCTCGGTCCGGCCGACGCAGCCCGCCGGCCCGATTGAGGGGAAGCTGACGCAAGGCGATGGCGAGCCCGGCCGGACGCAGGGCCGGTGGCGAAGCTTCCGCGGCGACGACAACAACGCGGTCGCCGAGAACAGCCCGCGGCTGAGTCGAGACTGGCCGCCCGGCGGGCCGCCGCCCCTCTGGCGCATCGACGTCGGCGAGGGTTATGCCGGGGCGGCGATCCGCGCCGGCCGCGTCTATCTCATCGACTACGATCGCGAAGCGGCGTCCGACGTGCTTCGCTGCCTGTCCTTCGACACCGGCGAGGACATCTGGCGGTATGCCTATCCGATCAAGGTCAAGCGCAGCCACGGCATGTCACGCACCGTGCCCGCGGTGACCGACACGCACGTGGTCTCGCTCGGGCCGAAGTGCCACGTGCTCTGCTGCGACGCCGAGACGGGCGAGCGGAAATGGCTGATCGACATGGTCAGCGAGTACGGCACGACCGTCCCGCCGTGGTACGCCGGGCAGTGCCCGTTGATCGAAGATGATCGCGTGATCCTCGCCCCCGCCGGGACCGAAGCGCTCATGGTCGCGCTCGACCTGGAAACCGGCGAGGAACTCTGGCGCACGCCGAACGATCTCGGCTGGCGGATGACCCACAGTTCCATCGTGGCCATCGAGGTCGCGGGCCGGCGGATGTACGTCTACTGCGGCAGCGGGGGCGTGGCGGGGGTTGACGCCGCGACGGGCGAACTGCTCTGGAGCACCGACGCCTGGCGGATCGACATCGCCACCGTTCCCACCCCCGTGGTCATCCCCGGCGATCGGCTGTTGCTCAGCGGCGGGTACAATGCGGGCAGCATGATGATGCAGATCGTCGCCGAGGGCGAGACGTACCGGCCCGAGGTGCTCTATGAACTGAAGCCGGACGTGTTCGGCGCCGCCCAGCAAACGCCGATCTTTTTCGACGGGCACATCTACGGCGTGCGGCCGGACGGACAGTTCGTGTGCCTGACGCTCGACGGCGAGGTGCGCTGGACGAGCGGGGCGGCGAATCGCTTCGGCCTCGGGCCGTACCTCATCGCCGATGATCTGATCTTCGTGCTCGATGATGACGGTCAGCTCACCATGGCCGAAGCCACACCGGAGGCGTGGCGGCCGCTGGCGTCGGCCGACGTGCTCGACGGACACGAAGCGTGGGGCCCGATGGCGATCGTCGCCGGTCGCCTGCTCGCCCGTGATCTGACCACCATGGCCTGTCTCAACGTCAGCCGTGAATAGCATCGGCCCCGAGGCGACGGCGGGCCAGGCGCCTGGATCTCTTCGAATGGGCATAAGCCGCGATGTAATCATTGACCTGGCACAAACCAGATCGGTAAACTGGACGTACAGGTTGGAGGCCGCGGCGCGGGGATCGTCGCGGCCACGACCGGATCGCGGGATACCTCACGTGGCCGCATGTGCGGCGGACCTTCACCATGGCTGACGCCAATACCGACATTACGCGACGACGGTTCATCGGCTACGGCCTCGGGGGCGCGGCGATCGGCGGGCTCGCCATCGCGGGCGGTTATGCGGTCTCAAAGTCGCGCGAGGGTGCGGCCGCTTCACGTGAATCCGACGTGCCCGAAAGTTATCGCTACGACGTGAGCCAGCTCCTGGAAGTTGACCCCGCCCTGCTGCGCTACGAGCAGACCGAGGTGCTTGGCGACAGCTTCCGCCTTGCCCGCGACTTCGCTGTCGGACCCGACGAGACTTACTTTGTAGCCATGGACGACGCGCTGCTCGTGCTCTCGCCGGCAGGCAAGGTGCGGAAGATGGTGCGGCTCGACGCCGACCCGCAGTGCGTGGGTCTCGACGGCGATGGCCGGATTTACCTCGGCATGGTGGACCACTTGCAGGTGTTCGGGCCGGACTACAGCCGAATCTCGGTCTGGCCGAAGATCGACGGCTCGCCTCACCTGACGTCCATCGCCTGCCTCGGGGGCGAGGTGTTCGTCGCCGACGCGGGCAATCGGGTAGTGCGTCATTACATGCGGGACGGCGACTTCGTGGGCATGATCGGCCAGCGCGATCTCGACGTCGGTGAAGCCGGGTTCGTGCTGCCCAGCCCGTACTTCGACGTGGCGATCGATCCGCGGGATCGCCTGTGGGTCGTCAATCCCGGCCGCCATCGCCTCGAGCGTCGCCGGCGTGACGGACAGGTCGAAGAAGTCTGGGGCGTGGCGACCATGGCGGTCGAGGGTTTCTGCGGCTGCTGCAATCCGAGCCACGTGGCGATTCTCCCCGACGGCCGATTCGTCACCTGCGAGAAGGGCCTGCCGCGGGTAAAACTATACAGTCCCGAAGGCCGGTTTGAAGGCGTCGTCGCCGGCCCGGACGCCTTCGTCTCCGAGATCGCCGCGGGCTGGCAGAAGACCGCGGAGGATCGCACCTCGGCGCCGATCTGCGGATTGCTGCCGGACGACCGCATCGCCGTGCTGTACCCGCCGACGGGGCAGTTGAAGCTGTTCTCACCACGGAGTTCACCCGCCTGATGCCCGATGCTTCTCCACACCAGCCGAATGATCCGACCACCGTCGACCGCCGCGGTTTCTTCCGGGCCGCCGCCGCGGCCGGCGTGGGCGCCGTCGCCCTGCTCGCTTTCCGCAACACCGGCGATCAGCAGGCGGCCGCCGACTGCATCAACCAGCACATCTGTCGCGGCTGCCCGGCATCGAGCGGCTGCGGCCTGCCCGAGGCGATCTCCTACCGCACCGCCATGAGCAATCGAGGTCCCGATGCCTGACGACCGTAACAAACCGACCCGCCGACGGATGATGGCCGACGTGATCCGGGGCGGGGCGCTGCTCGGGCTCGGCGGGCTGGTCGGCGGACTCGCCGCCCGAACGCAGGCCCGCGAGGCGGTCTGGCAGATCGACCCGTATAAGTGCACCATGTGCGGCCGCTGCGCCACCGAGTGCGTGCTCAGCCCGTCGGCGTCGAAGTGCGTCCACGCCTTCGCCATGTGCGGGTACTGCGACCTGTGCACCGCTTACTTCCACCCCCAGCCCAACGCCCTGAACACCGGGGCGGAGAACCAGCTCTGCCCCACCGGGGCGATCAAGCGCACCTTCATCGAAGACCCGTACTACCAGTACACCGTCGACAAGGAGCTGTGCATCGGCTGCGCGAAGTGCGTGGCCGGCTGCGCCGCGTTCGGCAACGGCTCGCTGTTTCTGCAGATCGACCAGAACCGCTGCGTGCAGTGCAATGCGTGCAGCATTGCCGCGGCGTGCCCGGCCGACGCGATCAGCCGCGTGCCCGCCGATACGCCCTACCTGCTGAAGGATTTCTCCACCACGTGAACGCGCCAGGGCACAGGTCGCTGAGCATGGGCGGCGGGCTGAGCGCGTTGGCTTTCGCCGCGGCCGCGCGGGCCGAGCAGCGCTTCCCGCCGCCGGACTTCGAGTCCGGCTACGAGATGCCGCGGACCTACACCCCGGCCGCCGACGCCTCGTGGGTTCCGATGCTCGACGTCATCGTCCTGGCGGTCTTCCTCGCCGTCGCGTCCTGGCTCATCCTCCGCCGGCGGTCGCGCATCGGCGTGCTCGTGATGACCGTCGCTGCCGTGGCTTACTTCGGGTTCTGGCGCAAGGGCTGCGTGTGCCCCATCGGGGCGATTCAGAACGTGAGCTACGCGATCTTCGACGGCGGATACGCCCTGCCGCTCGTGGTCGGTGCGTTCTTCTTCCTGCCGCTTGTGTTCACCATGTTCTTCGGCCGCACGTTCTGCGCCGCGGTGTGCCCGCTGGGGGCGATCCAGGACCTCGTCGCCGTCAAACCCCTGCAGGTGCCGCTGGTCATCGAACATCCATTGCGGCTGCTGCGGTGGGTCTACCTCGGGGCGGCGGTGCTCTTCGCCGCCATGGGCAGCGCCTTCATCATCTGCGAGTACGACCCGTTCATCGCGATCTTCCGTCTCGGCGGGGCCATGCACATGTTCCTGCTCGGCGCGGCGTTCCTGGCCGTGGGCATGTTTGTCGTCCGGCCGTACTGCCGCTACCTCTGCCCCCTCGGGGCGATTCTCGGCCTGCTCGGGCATGGCGCGAAGTGGCACGCGCGGGTCGACCCGCAAACGTGCATCCAGTGTCGGCTGTGCGAGGATGCCTGCCCGGTCAACGCGATTCGCATGCCCGCCGCAGCGGTACCGCAGTCGCGGCGACCGGCGCAGCGTCGTCGACTGGGCGTGGCGATCGTCGCCGCCCCGATCCTCATCGCGGCGGCCGCGGCCGGGGGCTGGGGCCTCTCGGATGTCCTCGCCCGGATGGATCGCCAGGTCGGGCTCGCCGAACGAATCCACGCCGAGGACGCCGGCAACGTGGCGGGCTCGACCGACGCCAGCGCCGCCTGGCGGGCGACGGGCGAGCCGAAGGTTGAGCTGTACGCCACCGCCCTGGCGATCCGCGGCCGCTACGAGATCGGAGCGGCGATCTTCGGCGCCTTCGTCGGCTTCGTGTTCGCCGCCAAACTCGTGCAACTCGCCTCCCACACCCCGCGCGAAGAGTACGAAATCGATCCCGGCTGGTGTGTGTCGTGCGCCCGCTGTTTCCGCGCCTGTCCGCATGATCCACACAACCTCGAGCTGCTGCAGCGCATCGAGGCGCAGTTGGCGGCCAACCAAGACGAGAAACGGGAGGCGGTGACCGCGTGACCGTGCTGCCTGGCCAACCCGCGACCACGTCGACCGACTATCCGGGATTCCGGGCCGCGGTGGCGGTAGCCGTGGTGGCGTGGCTGTTCAGCGCTTTGATCACCGGACAACTTCTCGGCCATCACGTCGCGATGAATCGCGAAGATCCTCTGACCACGCGCGAACTGGCCGAGCTTCGACAGCAACTCGGGGACCAGCCGCAGGACGAAGCGCTGAAGGCGCAGATTCGAGCCGCCGACCTGGATGCCCGGCAGGACTTCTTTACGCGGCAGGGCTTCCTGTACCGCGGCGGGTTGTTGTTGATCGTGACCGTGACCCTCGCCGTGGCGGCGACGCGTAAGGCGGTGGACTACCGCACTCGCCCGTACCAGCCGACCGGCGAGCCGCCGGACACGAAGCGCCAGCTTCACATCGCCCGGCTCGCCCAGGCCGCCGTGCTGGTCCTCGTGGCCGTCACCATCGCCGGCGGGGCGTGGCTGGCGACCGCCGGCCGGCCGCGGATCCAGCGCGCCGACCTGCTCGCCCTTCAGCAGCCGGACGAATCCGAAGCAGCGCCGGAAACCGTCGACACCATCGAACCCGAGCAACCCCAGCCGGCCGCCGGCCCGCCGACCCTCGAAGAGTTCACCGCCCACTGGCCGCAGTTCCGCGGGCCCTTCGGCAGCGGCGTCGCCGGCGAAGGCGATTACCCCGAGACCTGGGACGGGGCGACCAACACCAACATCAAGTGGAAGACGCCGATTCCCCTGCCCGGTCACAACTCGATCGTCGCCTGGGGCGACCGCGTCTTCTGCACCGGGGCGAACGAGACGAAGCGCCAGGTCTACTGCCTCGACGCCGACACCGGCCGCACGATGTGGCAACGGAACGTCACGGACCTGCCCGGCAGCCCTTTCGAGCCGCCGCAGGTGTGGGAAGAGACGGGCTACGCCGCCCCCACCGCCGCCACCGACGGCCGGCGGGTGTACGCGATCTTCGCCAACGGCGACCTTGTCGCCTACGACTTCGAAGGCCAGCGCATCTGGGACCTCGCCCTCGGCAACCCCGACAACGCCTACGGCCACTCGACGTCGCTCGCCGTGCATCGCGATCTGCTGCTCGTGCAGTTCGACCAGGGCTATCCCGACGAGCCGGGCTCGAGCGTGATGGCCTTCGACACCGCGACCGGCAAGCTGCAGTGGGAGACGCCGCGGGAAACGGCGGGATCGTGGATCAGCCCCATCGTCGTGCAGGCGGCGGACCGCTGGCAGTTCGTCACCGTGGCCAGGCCGCACGTCATCGCCTACGACCCGGCGACTGGCGAGGAATGGTGGCGCTGCGGTGGGATCGCCGGCGACGCCGCCCCGTCGCCCATCCTCGGCGACGACCTTGTGATCGCCATCAGCCCGATGGACCGGGTCTTCGCCGTACGGGCCGACGGCAGCGGCGACGTGACCGACACCCACGTTGCGTGGGAGACCACCGACATGGTGCCCGACATCGTCAGCCCGCTCAGCGACGGCGAGCGGGCGTACTGGGTCACCACCGACGGGACCATCACGTGTGGCTCGCTCGCCGACGGGGCGACGCTCTGGCAGGAGGAGCCGGACATGTCCTTCCGCTCATCGCCGTCGCTCGTGAATGGCGAGGTCCACCTGACCAGCGTGAAGGGCGTGACAGTGATCTTCGAGCCGGGCGATCCATACCGCGAGCTGCGGCGTAACGAACTGGGCGAGGCGGTAATGAGCAGCCCCGCCTTCCACCGCGACCGGATTTACCTGCGAGCGGAGAAGAACGTCTACTGCATCGGAGCCGATAGCGAGTGACGCAGGCGGACCTGAAATTCGTGGACGAGACGATCGCCGGGGTCGGCCGCGGCCCGGACGCGGTGGTGCCCGTGCTCCAGGCGCTGCAGGGTCACTATCACTACCTGCCGGCCGACGCCCTGCAGCGGGTCTGCGAGATCAGCGAGATCAGCCCCGCGGCGATCACCGGCGTGTCGACCTTTTACGACCAGTTCCGCCTCGCCCCGGCCGGCGAACACCGCGTCCGCGTCTGCCACGGCACCGCGTGTCACGTCGCGGGCAGCCGCCTCATCGAAGCCGCCCTGCGCCTGCACCTCGGCGTCGCCGAGGATGACGACACCGATCCCGACCGGCGGTTCACCGTCGAGCGCGTGGCCTGCGTGGGCTGCTGTTCGCTCGCCCCCGTCGTGCAGATCGACGAGCAGACGTTCGGCCATCTGACTTCGAAGTCGGCGCCCGACGCGGTGCGCGAGTTCCTCGAGCGGTCGGCGAAGCAGCATGAACAGAGCCCCGCACCGCCGGAGACGGCCGCCGCCGATGTGGGCGAGGTGCAGGTGTCCCTCGATAGCTGCTGCCTCGTGGTCAACAGCGGCGACGTGTACGACCAACTCCGCCGGCGGTCGAGCGATCTGCGGATGCCCGTGCGCGTGCGGCAGGTCGGCTGCATGGGCTTCTGCCGCCACGGGCCGTCGGTGCGTGTGACCGATGGGGAGGCCGAAACCGCCTACGTCGGACTCGATCCGAGCGCGAGCGACGACCTGCTCCACCGCCACTTCGCCGCCCCGCGGCTGATCGACCGCCTCACGTACAACGCGCGGCGCGGGCTGGATCGGCTCCTCGGCGACGGTGACGATCACGACATGACCGCCCACCGCATCACGCGCGTCGATCCCGGCATCGACGCGTTCGAGCGGAGCCAGACCCGCATCGCGACTGAGCACTACGGCCGGCTCGACCCGGTCGACCTCGATGAGTACATCGCCCACGGCGGGTTCGAAGCCCTGCGGCGGTGCCGGGAGACGACCGGTGAAGCGCTCATCGACACCCTCGCCGCCTCCGGGCTGCGCGGCCGCGGCGGGGCCGGCTATCCCACCGCCGTCAAGTGGCGCACCGTGCGAGAAGCCGAAGGCGAGACGCGTTACGTGATCTGCAACGGCGATGAGGGCGATCCCGGGGCGTTCATGGACCGCATGCTGCTCGAATCGTTCCCGTACCGAGTGCTCGAAGGCATCGCCATCGCCGCCCACGCGGTGAGGGCCGAGAAGGCGTTCATCTACGTCCGGGCCGAGTATCCCCTCGCTGTGCAGCGGCTCCACGAGGCGATCGACGCCTGCGAACGGCGCGGCCTGATCGGCGGCGAGCAATCGCCGACCATCGAAATCCGCCCCGGCGCCGGCGCGTTCATCTGCGGCGAAGAGACCTCCCTGCTTGCGTCGATCGAGGGGCGGCGCCCCACCCCGCGGCTCCGCCCGCCTTACCCGGCCGAGCACGGGCTGTGGGGCGAACCGACCCTGGTCAACAACGCCGAGACCTTCGCCAATGTGCCGTGGATCATGCGGCACGGGGCGAAGGCGCTGTCCGGGCTCGGCACGGGGCGAAGTCGCGGAACGAAGGTCTTTGCTCTGGCCGGCAAGGTCAAACGCGTCGGGCTGATCGAAGTCCCGATGGGCATGACCATCCGCGAGATCGTGGAAGAGATCGGCGGCGGGGTCAGCGGCGACCGGCCGCTCAAGGCGGTGCAGATCGGCGGCCCGTCCGGCGGCTGCGTGCCCGCCTCCCTCGCCGACACGCCCGTCGACTACGAGGCCCTGCGCGACCTCGGCGCCATCATGGGCTCCGGCGGGCTGATCGTCCTCGACGAGGGCGACTGCATGGTCGACCTCGCCCGCTTCTTCCTGCAGTTCACCGCCGACCAGTCGTGCGGCAAGTGCTCGATGTGCCGCATCGGCACGCGGCGGCTGCTCGAAATGCTCAACCGTCTGTGCGAAGGTAAGGCGAGGCGCGATGAGCTCGATGAGCTCGAACACCTGTGCGCCGCCGTGCAGCAGGGCAGTCTGTGCGGCCTCGGGCGCACCGCCCCGAATCCCGTGGTCACCGCGATGCGGTATTTCCGCGAGGAGTTCGAAGCACATTTCGAACGCCGCTGTCCCGCCGGGCGATGTCCGAGCTTGATCCGCTATGAGATCACCGCTGACTGCGTCGGCTGCACCCTGTGCGCCCAGCACTGCCCGGCCGACGCGATCCCGATGACCCACTACCAGCGGCACGTGATCGACGACGAGCTGTGCACGCGGTGCGACACGTGTCGGCTCATCTGTCCCCACGAGGCGGTGGAGGTGCGAAGCTGATGGTGAAGCTGACGATCGACCATCGCAATGTGGAGGTGCCCGACGGTTCGACCGTCCTCGACGCCGCCCGCAAGCTCGGCATCGACATTCCGACGTTATGCCACCGCGAGGGCTGCGAGCCGGAGACCGCCTGCATGGTCTGCGTGGTGCGCATCCGCGCAGGCGGGCATCTCCTGCCCGCCTGCGCCACGCCCGCCACCGAGGGCATGGAGGTCGAAAGCGAGAGCGAATTCGTGCAGTCGGCCCGGCGCACCGCGTTCGAGCTGATCCTCAGCGACCACGCCGGCGATTGCCTCGCCCCGTGTCAGAACATCTGCCCCGCCCACATGGACGTCCCGCTGATGATGCGGCAGATCGCGGCCGGCGAATTCGCCGACGCCCTGGTCACGGTGAAGCGCGACATCCCGCTGCCCGCAGTGCTCGGGCATATCTGCCCCGCCCCGTGTGAGGGCGGTTGTCGGCGGAACCCGGCTGACGCCCCGGTGTCGGTCTGCCTGCTCAAGCGATTCGTGGCCGACGAGGACCTCGCCACCGGCGAGCCGTACCTCCCGGAGACCGCCGCGGACACCGGCCGGCGGATCGCCATCGTCGGGGCCGGTCCCGCCGGGCTGTCGGCCGCTTACTACCTGCGCCTGCTCGGCCACGGCGCGGTCATCTACGACGCTCACGAAGAGCCCGGCGGCATGATGCGCTACGGCATCCCGGACGACGTCCTGCCGCGGCCGACGCTCGCGGGAGAAATCGAGATCATCCGCCGCCTCGGCGTCGAGTTCCGCATGCAGCATCGGCTCGGGGAGGACATGACGCTGCCGCAACTGCGCGAACAGTACGATGCGGTGCTGCTGGCGATCGGCGAGGTCAACGAGGAGCATCCCGCCCCGCGGGGCGTGCGGATTTCCCGGGACTTGAGCACCAACATGGCCGGCGTCTTCGCCGCAGGCAGCGCGGTGCGCCGCACGAAGCTTGCGATCCGCAGCGTGGCCGATGGCAAGCTCGCCGCCCTGCGGATTGACCGCTTCCTTCGCGGCGGCGATGGCGACGTCGCCGACCGTCCGTTCACGGTGCAGATGGGCCGGCTCGACGAAGACGAACTGGCCGAGTTCATGCTCCATGCGTCCGAGCGGCAGCGGCTCACGCCGGAAGGCGGCCTCGGGCGGGGATTCACCGCCGACGAAGCGATCGCCGAGTCAGCGCGGTGTCTGCAGTGCAGTTGCGACTGCGCGGGCACGTGCGGCATCCGGGCTTATGCCGCAAGGTACGGGGCGGCGCCGAATCGCTACCGAGGCAGCCGGCGGCGCTTCGAGCGGCGGCATCGCGAGGCCGGCGTCGTGTACGAGCCGGGCAAGTGCATCGCGTGCGGATTGTGCGTTCAGATCACCCGCAAGGCGGCCGAACCGCTGGGCCTGACTTTTGTCGGGCGGGGCTTCGAGACCCGCCTCGCCGTGCCCTTCGACGGTTCCATCGCCGAAGGGCTCGGCCGCGTGGCCGTGGAATGCGTCGAGGCATGTCCAACAGGCGCGCTGTCTTTCGACCGAGACGCCGGCCCGCACGCGGTGACGCTCACGACCAGCGCCGCCAATAACCGAGTTGACCGGATGGCGGCCAGACCGGATGATTTCCCCGGGGGTTAGCTCTTTTCACCCACGGAGCCGGAATTTATGAGCATGTCACGCAGCACCTGGACCGCCCTGCTCGCGATCGCGTTGTTCAGCCCCCTCGTCTCCGGCCAGGAGGTCGGCTGGCGTACGGACGGAAGCGGCGCCTACCCGCGGGCCAACCCTCCGACGCAGTGGTCGCCCGATCAGAACGTCGCATGGTCGACGAAGCTGCCGAACTGGTCGAACGCCACGCCGATCATCGTGGGCAACCGCATCTTCGTGTGCGCCGAGGAAGCAACGCTGATCTGCCTCGACGCGGACAATGGCGAGATTTTGTGGCAGCGCTCGAACACCTATCTCGATCTGCTCAACGAAGAGGAAAGGGCGAAGGCGGAAGCCGACCTCGCCGCGGGCGACGAGCTGCTCAACAAGCTCAAACCCATCAAGCGCGAGCTTCGCAAGGCCCGCAATAAGCTGAAGAAATCGCCGGACGACGAGGAACTGAAAAAGAAGCTCAGGGAGCTGTCGAAGCAGGCGCGGGCATTGCGCGAGAAGTTGCAGCCCCTGCAGGCCCACCGGCCGAAGGGCACGCACCCGACGAACGGCTACGCCAGTCCGACGCCGGTCAGCAACGGCGACGTGGTCGCGGTGCTCTTCGGCCAGGGCGTGGCCGCGGTGTACGACCTCGAAGGTAATCCCGTCTGGCGACGGCTGATCGAGAAGGCGGGCGGCGGCTGGGGACACAGCGCCTCGCCCACGCTCGCGGGCGACCGACTCATCCTCCAGATTCGCCGCGTCATGCGGGCGCTCGATCTCAAGACCGGCGAAGAGCTCTGGAAGGCCCCGACCAACGCCCGCTGGGGCAGCCCGATCACTGCGACGCTCGCCGGCCGCCGGGTCGTGATCACTCCCAACGGCGAGATCGCTGACGTCGAGTCCGGCGAGCTGCTGGCCCGCAATCTCGCCGGGCTGAAGTACAACGCGCCGATCGTCGACGGCGACGTGGTCTATTTCATCCAGCACGACAGCAAGGCCTATCGCGTCACCGCCGATGGCGACGGCGGCTTGACGACCGAGAAGCTGTGGGAATCGAAGATCAGGAACGACCGCTACTACGCTTCCCCCGTATTGCACAACGGGCTGATCTACGCGATCACGCGGCGCTCGGTGCTCAGCGTGCTCGATGCGAAGACAGGCGAACGGGTTTACGAGCAGCATGTGGACCTCGGGAAGGGCACGGTGTATCCGAGCGCGACGCTCGCCGGGAACTACGTGTTCATCAGCAGTGACAACGGCACGACCTTCGTGCTCAGGCCCGGGCGCACATACGAAGTGCTCGCGAAGAACAAGCTCGAGCAGTTCCGTAGCAACCCGGTGTTCAAAGGC
>CAYFQS010000041.1:0-15692 GCA_964345245.1 uncultured Planctomycetaceae bacterium
GTCTGAATGTGCTTGTTGCCGGACAGATCGGTGAAGTCGTAGCTGTTCGCCTCCCAGGTGCCCGTCGCCACTTCCACCGGGAGATACACCGAGTTGCTCTGGGCGAGATGTCCGAACACGCCGGTGTGGCTCGGGGCGTTGCTGCTGGCGAGGATCGTGCCGAGATAGAGCTCGGCCTTATCCGTATTCATGCTGCCGGATGCGTCAAAGACGCTGGATCCGCCGTAGAAATGACGGTTTTCGCCAAGCCAGGAGATGGTGAACGTGCCGTATGACGTAAACTCCCACCAGGGGAAGTTCCCGCCCTGCTCGGAGACGGCATCGGCGTAGCTCTGGTCGGGTTGCCAGCGGCGTGAGGGGCAGAAGAAGGCGCTGCGGCGGACCGGGCCGTTGTCCTCGATCTGCTCCGCATACGCGCCGACCTGCCCGAAGGCGGTGGATTCTTTCGGCGCGTCCGTCACGCCGGTGATGCCGGCGTAAGGCGCCAGTCGAACGAAAAACAAGTACTGGCCGTCGAGATCGGGATCGCCGCGGTGATTCGCCCCTTTGGGGTTATGGTTCTTGAAGTCGGCGAAGTAGTACTGCAGGGCCATCGTGATGACCCGTTCGTTCGAGGCGCATTGCATACGCCTGGCCACCTCCCGCGCCGAGCCCAGGGCCGGCAGCAGAATCGAGACCAGCAGCGCAATGATCGCAACCACGACCAGCAACTCGATGAGCGTAAAACCGTTTCTGCGAGACATGTCCGGCTCCATTCGACGGCAAGTGACAAATTGTCCGGAGGCAGCATGATAGCGCCGCGCCGTCGCTGGTTCAATCAAATTCCTCACACGTCGAAGTACATGCAGAACTCGTACGGGTGCGGGCGCTGGCGGAGTTGCTCGACTTCCTGCTGCCGCTTGTAGGCGACCCAGTGGCGAATCAGGCCCTCGGTGAACACGCCGCCTTCGAGCAGGAAGTCGTAATCCTGCTCCAGTGCCTGCAACGCCTCTTCCAGATCATGCGGGGCGGCGGGCAGCGTCTCAAGTTCGTCGGCGTGGTCGGCCGGCTCCTGGTCGAACGGATCGCCCGGGTCAATCTTGTTGCGGACGCCGTCCACCGCCGCCATCGTGATCGCGCTGAAGGCGAGATACGGATTGCACGAGCCGTCGGGAAAGCGAATCTCCAGCCGCTTCGTCTCCGGTTTGTGGTGGTAGACGGGGATGCGGATCGCCGCCCAGCGGTTCCGCGAGGAGTAGCACAAGTTCACCGGCGCCTCGTAGCCGGGCACGAGGCGTTTGAAGCTGTTCGTGGTCGGGTTGGTCAGGGCGGTGAGGGCCCGGCCGTGCTTGAGGATGCCGCCGATCGCATAGAGCCCGAGTTGCGACAGCCCCGCGTAGTGCCGGCCGCCCATGATCGGCTTGCCGCCCTTCCAGAGTGAGAAGTGCGTGTGCATGCCCGAGCCGTTGTCCCCGAGCAGCGGCTTGGGCATGAACGTCGCCACCCGGCCGAACCGCGAGGCGACGTTTCGCACCACGTACTTGTAGATCATGCAGGTGTCGGACATCGTCACCAAGGGCTGATGACGCAGGTCGATCTCGCACTGCCCGCCGGTGGCCACCTCGTGATGGTGCGACTCGACGACGATGCCCATCTGCTTCATTGCCGCGACCATCTCGCTGCGCATCGCGGACAGCGTGTCCTGCGGCGGCACGGGAAAATAGCCCTCGGCATGACGGAGCTGCGTGCCGAGATTCGACCGCTCGCCGCTGCCGCGGTTCCACTCGCCCTCCACCGAATCGACGTGGTAATAGCCGGCGTTGAGCCCCTGGTCGAACCGGGCATGGTCGAACACGAAGAACTCCATTTCCGGAGAGAACATCGCCCGGTCCGCGGTCTTCGTCTGCTTCAGGTACTTCGCCGCCTTGCGGGCGATGCTCCGCGGATCACGGGAAAACTGCTTCTTCGTCACCGGGTCCTTGATGTCGCAGACAATGCCGAGCGTCGGGCGGTCGTAGAAGGGATCGATTGTCGCCGTATCCGCCACCGGCACGAGGAGCATGTCGGCTTCGTTGATCGCCTCCCAGCCGCGCAGGCACGAGCCGTCGAAGCCCAGTCCTTCCTCGAACACCTGCTCGGTGATCTCTTCCGCAGCATAGGTCTTGTGCTGCCACAGGCCCGGAAAATCGAGGAATCGGCAATCGACGAACTCGATCTTCTTCTGCTTGATGAAACTGAGCACCTGCTTCGGCGTCATGACGAGGGCTCCGATCTTCAAGGTAATGGCGCCAGCCCGGCTGTCCGACGATAGTCCCGGTCCGACCGGCGGGCAATACCGCGCCGCGGCATCAGTCGGACTGCCTCATGTCGCGGAGCAGGTCGAACGTGCGGTCCCGCAGCTTCTTGTAGCGATCGGCGTAGCTCCGCAACCATTCGGCCCGCCCGCCGTCGTTCTCGAGCTCGGCGATCTGCCGGGCGAGTTCGGCAACGTAACCCGTCGCGCGAAACTGGGCGAGCAGCATGCGCAGCTCGAACTCCCGGCCGCCCGCCGCGAGCAGCTTGCTCGCGGTGTCATCGGACATCGCTTTTCGCACCCGCCGTTCGATCATCGGCAGCCCGATGACACCGAGCGAGATCATGTTGTTTGTGTCGGCCATTTCCTTGATCTGCGCGGCCCCGTCGCCGGATGCCTCGGCGATGTCGGTGAGCAGTTCATCCAGCGCGTCGGACTCGTTCTTGAGCAGGAGAATCTTGTCAACGTTCTTCTGCTGGCTGAGCAGGTCGTGGAGCAGTGCGTAGCCGTAGCCCAATGGCGACGGGGGCGGCGTGGACTCCGCCGCCCGGAGGGCCGGGCCGACGCTCCAGTTCAAAACCAGCCCCGTCGCCAGCAACACCAGCGCCCCCGATGTCATTCCTCCGTACCGCCGCAACACTCTTCGCCACATATCGCGCTCCCATCGTGCCTGAGGAATCGTTCAACGCATAGTCATCGTAGCCCGGTGGCGACGTGCTTCCACTGCCGACCGCATGTCGCAATTCGCTTGCGGCGACGCGCCGCACAACATCCTGCCCGTTCAATCCACGGGGAAGCTGCATGCCCCCAATCCCGCGACTCGCGTCTCCGCGCCCGCAATTCGTCCGCCCGGCCTGGCAGTGCCTCAACGGCCCGTGGCAGTTCGAGATCGACCACGGCGACAGCGGGCGGGTTGAACCCCTGGCTCGCGCCCATGGCTATGGATAATCTGCCACGGGGTCCGGCTCAATGCCCGTCGGTCGGTTCGCCGAGCATCTGCTTGAGCTCGGCGAGCTTTTCACCACACAACGACTCGTCCCTTGCTTCAAGGTTCAGCCGCAGCAGTGGCTGGGTGTTCGACTTGCGGACGTTGACCCCCCAGCCCTGGCTGTCGAAGGCGTCGATGGTCCCGCCGTCGAGTTTGTCGTTCCCCCCCCCCCCGCCGTACTTCTCTTCGAGCTCGGCGAGCATGCCGTCCTTGTCCTCGACCTCGAAGTTGATCTCGCCGGACTGCACGTAGCGGGCGATGGGCTCGATGAGCTTGCTCAGCGGCTTGTCCTGGGCCGAGAGAATACTCAGCGTCTGGGCGAAGGTGATCGCGCCGGAGTCGGTGCAGAAGTTGTCGCGGTAGTAGAAGTGGCCGGACAGTTCGGCCCCGAACGCCCCGCCGCTCTCCCGCAGCACCTTCTTCATGAACACGTGGCCCACGCGGCTGCGCGTCGGCTTGCCGCCGTGCTTCGCGATCTCCTCGACCAGCGCCTTGCTCGACCGCAGGTCGTAGACCACCGCCGAGCCCGGGTCGCTGTGGAGGAACACCGGGGCGAACAGGGCCCCGAGATGATCGCAGCCGACGGTCGCGCCCCGCTCGTCGGTAATCATGCAGCGGTCGGCGTCGCCGTCGAAGCACGCCCCGAGGTCCGCCCCGTGCTCGCGCACGAGGTCCTGGACCGGCTTCATGTTCTCCGCCACCAGCGGGTTCGGATCGTGCACGAATTCGCCGGTCATCTCGAAGTTCAGCGGGATGAGCTTGAGATTCTCCACTCCCTCGAACACCTTCGGCAGCAGGGCTCCGCCCATGCCGTTCGAGGCGTCCACGGCCACGGTGAGCGGCCGCTTCAGGTCGAGGAAGCGGTGAATGTGCTTGCGGTAATCGGCCCAGAGATCGCGCTGTTCGAGCCGGCCGGTCGGCTCCATGTCGTCAACTTCGAGCGTGGCCCCGGTGCGCTGAATCTCCTCGAGGCCGCTGCCGGACCCGACGGGCTTGGCTTCCAGCCCGCTGATCTTGAAGCCGTTGTACTGCGGCGGATTGTGGCTGGCCGTCACCATGATCCCGCCGCACGTGCCCATGTGGTTGACCGCGAAGTAGATGAAACTGGTGTCGACCATCCCCACGTCAATCACGTGGACCGGCGCCGATCGCAGCCCTTCGATCAACGCCTCGGCCATGGCGGGGCTGCTCTTGCGCATGTCCCGGCCGACCACCACGTGCTGGAGCATGGGGTCGGACGCGTCGCGGCCCTGGATCTTCGAGCGCAGGTGCCGGCCGGCGGCGCAGCCGATCTTCTTCGCCACCGTCTCGTCAAGCGGGTTGGGGTACATCCCGCGAACATCGTAGGCCTTGAATACTTTTCCGAACATGTCTGATTCCTCGGCTAATAACTTGTTTTGGGCAGCCCCGGACCGTCGCTCCACGAATCAGGATAACCATAAGCGCCGCGGTGACAAGCCGGTATCGGGCGATGGACCAAACGTTCGCAAAGGGGACCAAGCCGCGTCATGGCCGGTGCGAGCGAGCACTGGCCAAGGGCGGGGATCGGTTCGCTACCGCGCGTCAATCTGCATGCGTGCCCGCCGGTCGTCCCGATCCACCGTCACTGGCGGCAGCGCTTCGACGAACCGCCGGCCGTAGGGCTTGGTCGCGATCCGGTGGTCGAGCACCACCACCTGCCCGCGATCGGTGCGGGCGCGAATCAGCCGCCCGAACCCCTGCTTGAACTTGATGATCGCCTCGGGCAACTGGTAGTCGACGAAGGGGTTGCCGCCCTGCTCGCGGATGCGCTCGATCCGGGCCTCGGTGAGCGGGCGATCCGGCACGGCGAAGGGCAGTTTGGTGATGATCACGTTGCGCAGGGCCTCGCCCTGCACGTCCACGCCCTGCCAGAAGCTGTCGGTGCCGAGCAACACCGCCCGCTGTTCGGCCTTGAAGTTCCGCAGCAGCACGGTGCGCGGCCCGTCCTGGCCGTGCACGAACACCGGATGCCCCGCCGCGGTCAGCCGCGGGCGCAGCCACTCGGCCACGCGGTCGAGAAGCTGGTAGCTGGTGAAGAGCACGAACGCCCCGCCGTCCGTGGCCTGGACGTGCTCCAGAATCCGCGGCCCGACGACCTCGGCGTACTTCGGACTGCCGGGGTCGGGCAGGTCGCGGTCAATGATCAGCCGCGCCGCACTGGCGTAGTCGAAGGGCGAGCCGAGTTGCAACGTCATTGCGTCCTCGCACCCGAGGCGCGAGGCGAAGTGGGCGAACGGCGCCGGGTCGGTCAATCGGAAACCCCGGGCCTCTTGCGCGACATCGATCTCTTCCAGCCCGTCGTCGCCGGGGATCGGCGGCTCCTTCGCCGTGACCGCCTGCGGACGGTGCTGGGTGGCGAGCGTGGCGCTGGTGAGCACCACGCCGACCGACTTGCCGTTGCCGTTCGTCTGATGGAACAGGGCGGGGCGGAGCAGCGGGGCGACGTTGATCGGGCTGCACTGGAGCTTGGCGAAGCGACGCGCGCGCCCGCCGCATTCGAGCCAGTACACGCCGTCCTCGATCTCCTGGTTGATCCACGCCTGCACCGCGGCGACGAACGCCTGGGTCCGCGACAGGTACCCGCTCAGCTCGTACTGATCGGGCTCCCGGGCGAGCTTGCCGTTGACCAGCCGCAAGGCGTTGACGAGATCGGTCAAAGCCGGCGAGAGCGAGTCCTCGATCAGGTACGGCTCGTCGACGCGTCCATTCCGCCGCCCTTCGCGATCCTGCCATCGCAGCAGATCGTCGAAGAAGCCCTCCGCCGCCATCCGCACCTGGGCCACCGTGTCCAGCGCCTGGTCCAGCCCGGCCAGGTCTTCGTCTTGCTTGAGCTCGACCGACGTGAGAAAGCCCTTGTGCGTTCGCTCGTTGTACAGCGAGTTGAGCAGGTGCTCCACCGCGAACTCGCTGATCGTGATGCCGAAGTGATCCGACGCCACGTCCTCGATGGTGTGGGCCTCGTCGAGGATCACGTGGTCGTAAGGCGGGAGGAACGAGTTGCCCGCCTGGCGCATCGCCAGGTCGGAGAAGAACAGGGCGTGGTTGACGATGAGCAGGTCGCCGTTCTCCATCCGCCGGCGGGCGCCCTGGTAGTGGCACTTCTCGTAGAGCGGGCACTTGCGGCCCATGCAGTTCCCGGAGTCGCTCTGCACCCGGTCCCAGACGCTCATCCGCTCCAGTTGCGGCAGCGTGCTCAGCGAGCCGTCCTCGGTCTCCCTCGCCCAGTCCTCGATCGCGTGCAACGACCGCAGTTCCGGGGCGTGGTGGAAGAGCTGGTTCTGGCGGTCGGACGCGAGCTTCAGCCGACGGAGCGAGACGTAGTTGTTCCGCCCCTTGACCAGCACCGCGCTGAACTCCTCGTCGATCACCGACTGGAGCAGCGGGATGTCCTTCTCAATGAGCTGTTCCTGGAGGGAGATGGTGTGAGTGGAGATGACGACGCGCTCGTTGCATTCGACGATCCGGCGAATCGCGGGCAGCAGGTAGGCGAACGACTTGCCCACGCCCGTGCCGGCTTCGACGGCAAGGGATTGGCCGTCGTCGAGGACCGCATCCACCGCGGCGGCCATCTCGAGCTGCTCCGGTCGGACCTCGTAGCCCGCGCCGAGCCGGCGGGCGATCGGCCCGGCATCCCCAAGCATGTGCTGCACGTCAATCGGCATATCACGACATTGTACCGCCCCACGAAGATCACATGCCGGACCGGGAAACCGAAGCCCGAAAATGCGTCACAGCGGTTCCTTCTTCGCCATCCCCGCCGGGCGGGGATAGTCGCGGGACGTGGCGGAGAGCTTCCGCACTTCGACCACCACGGCGGCGTCGTTCAGACCGGGCAGCAGTTCGTACAGCTCGACCTCCCCGGCGCCGAGAAGCATGAGGGCGTCGCCGGCGTCGCGCAGCTCCTGCTCGACCTTCCCGCCCTTCACGCCCAGCAGCCGCCCGTCCACCCGCACCAGCGGGAGGGCGAGTTCGAGCAGCACCCGCATCGGCCCCACCGCCCGCGCCGTGACCACATCGTAGCGATCGCGATGGGCGGTCTGTCCGGCGAGGTGCTCAGAGCGGTCGTTGACCACCCGCACGTTGGCGAGCTGGAGTGCCGCCGCGGCCTGCTCCAGGAACCGCGCCTTCTTGCCCGTCGATTCGATCAACGTGACCTGCGTGTCCGGCAAGGCGATCGCGAGCGGAATGCCGGGCAGCCCCCCACCGCTGCCGACGTCCGCCAGATGCCGCGCGCCTTTCACGACCGGCAGGAGCGCCAGCGATTCGAGAATGTGCCGCCGCCACGCCTCTTCGGGTTCGGTGATCGCGGTGAGATTGAATTTACGGTTCGTCTCCAGCAGCAGCGCCAGGAACCGCCCGCAGGCGGCGATCTCGTCGTCGCTGAGCGACAGACCGATCGTCTCGCAGGCGTCGCTGAAACTCGCCGGTGGATGCCTGATCGTCTCGTTCATTTCTTCGTGCCTTCGTTCCTTCCGCCCTCCGTGCCTCCGTGCCTTCCGCCTAATCCTTCGGCTCGCAACTGCCGGGCTCGCGCTCGGCGATGATGATCGACTGGAAGCGGCTGAACGTGATGCCGTGCTCGTCAGCCGCCCGCCACGCGTCCGGGGCCACGCCCATCTTATGGGCGCAGCAGTACGACAGCGTCTGCTCCACGTCCCAGCCCTGCTCCACCGCCACCTGCGGCAGGAAGCAGCCGCTGCGCGGCTGGCCGTTCACCTCACCCTTGATGTAGATGCCGTCGACGCCGATCCGCAGTTGCGTCGGATCGTCCAGCGGCTCCAACGGCGTGAGCACCGAGACCTCCACTTCCAGGTTCGGCATCTCATGCAGCGTGACCGGGTTGTTGTAGACGAACCTCGGGTCACGAATGACCGCGGCCCCCATGTCGATCAGACAATCGACGAGCGGATGCGTCGCGTCGAAGTTCCCGATGCACCCGCGCAAACGATGCAGGTAATCGTGGAGCGTGACGAAGCAGCCGCGCGGCTCCTCAAGAAACGCCAGATCGCCCGACGTGTCCGCCCGATCGAGGCGCTTGCCCCGCAGGGCCGAGACGATCCCGTTGCGAGCGATGGTCAGGATCGTCTTCTTCTGCTCGGTCGTGTACGGCTCGTGCGTTTCGCTCATGAGCGCCTCCCAAGTTCACGCATCGGAACGGATATCGAGGGCGATGTCCAGCGCCGCCGCCGAATGCGTGAGCCCGCCGACGGAGATGCGGTCGACGCCCGAGGCGGCGATGGCGACGACCGTGTCGAGATTCACCCCGCCGCTCGCCTCCAGCGCGGCCCCCGGCTTCAGCCCATCGCGAATCTTCACCGCCTCGGCAAGCTGGTCCGGCGTCATGTTGTCCAGCAGTACGATGTCCACGTCGCAGCCGAGCACGATCCGCAGCGCGTCGAGATCGTCCACCTCGACTTCGACGAACTTCACCGGCGGCAGGCGACGTCGGGCCTCGGCGATCGCGAGGCCGAGCGCCTCCGACCACTCGCCACGCGAAACGCCGGCGAGATGGTTGTCCTTGATCAGCATCGCATCGTGGAGCCCGAGGCGATGATTGCGCCCACCGCCGCAGGCGACGGCGTATTTCGCCAGGCCGCGGTAGCCGGGGATGGTCTTCCGCGTGTCGTAGATGCCGGCCTTTGTGCCTTGGGCGGCGTGGACGTATCGCGCCGTCAACGTCGCGATGCCCGAAAGGTGCGTGATGAAGTTCAGCATGACGCGTTCGGCGGCAAGGATCGACCGCAGCGGGCCGCGAATCGCGGCGATCACGTCGCCTGCGGCGAGCGACTCGCCATCACGCAACTTCGCCGCTACGTGAAGCCGCGGGTCGTACCGCTTGGCGACAAGGCCGAGCAGCTTGACCCCGGCCAGCCGCCCGGCGGCACGACTGCGGAACTCGCCGCTCGCGGGCGCCTCGCCGTCGATAAAGCTGTCGGACGTCACGTCGCCCGTCGCGCCGAGGTCTTCGCGTCGCGCCGCGTCGATGAGCCCGATCAGGGTCGCGTCATCGACGAGTTGCTCGAAAAACTGGTCCAATGCCGTGGTCTTCATTCCGTATCTTCCCCATGGTTGTGGATCGGCCGCACGTCGTATTCGTAGCGCGATCGGCGAACGAAACGCAGCCGATCGCCCGTCGCGAGCTCATGCTGCTGGAACCACGTCGCCCAGCCGCGGTAGCGGAGCATCGACTGCGGGCCGACGATGTCGGTTTCGATGCTGGGGCCATCGGCGAGGTGAAGCGTGAGCGGCCGGCCGGCGTCGTGCTTCTTCTTCCCGCCGACCGCCGCCGCCGGAAAACGCGCCAACTCGTCGCCGAGTCGCACGTAATGCTGCCGCAGCGCCCCGGCGGTGAGGTCGATCTCGATCACCTCGGGCCGCTGGTCGGCCGGCAGTTCGGCCATCGGATCGGCGGCGTCGGGCAGCACGTACCAGGCCCGCATCTTCTGGCTGCGGTAGCGCGGAGCGAGCCGGGTGGGCGCCGCGTCGCGAAGCCAGATGAGCGTGGCGAACCGGGTCTCGCCGCGCTTGCCGGCCCAGTAAGCGTCCGGAGCGCAGATCGCCTCGTTGTGCCGCTCGCGGATGCGGTCCATCTTCTCCGGCGTGATCCGGTCGGCCATCCAGACCCGCTCGGCCACCGCGGTCGCCACGAACGGCCCGCCCGACAGCTTGAAATAAATCCGGTCGCCCGGCCTGATCGCCCCGAACGGCTCGCGGCGAAGTCGACTGAATCGGCTCTCCACCGTCTTGCGCCCCTCGAGGATCAATCTCGGGTAAGGCGAAACCAGGATGGCCACGTGCACCGACATCACGCACACTCCGTTCGCGCCGCAAAGCGTATCATGCCGGCCCGGAAACTCGAAATCCGAAACCCGGAGCTCCGAACCCGCCGGAGATCGCGGCGCCGATGCTTCGCGATCGATGACGCGCTTCGTCTCGCTCCCCTTCGTCGCTGCGACGCTCCGTCGCTTCGTCGCTTTCCCGCCGTTACAATGCCCCGCATGACGGACGACACGCAGCAAACCGAACAGGAACCGCTCGAGACGGGTCAAGACGCGGCAGCCGACGTCCCGGCGGACGAGGTGCTTCAACGGCAGGTGGAGGCAGTGCTGTTGACGATCGATCGGCCGATCACCACGCGGAAGATCGCCGAGACACTGGACATCGACAGCGCCAAGCCGATCACCGCCGCCATCCACGCCCTCAACGAGTTCTACGACGAGCACGAACTGAGCTTCCGGATCGAACAGCTCGCCGGCGGGTTCCAGGTTCTGACCCGGCCGGAGTACCGCGAGATTCTCTCCCGGCTGCACCACACGCGGGCGGACAGCAAGCTGTCGCCGGCCCAGCTCGAGACGCTGGCCATCGTGGCCTACAAGCAGCCCGTGCTGCGGGCGGACATCGAGGCGATCCGCGGCGTGGCCAGCGGCGAGGTCATCCGCTCGCTCATGGACAAGCACCTGGTGAAGATCGTCGGCCGGGCCGAAGAGGTCGGCCGGCCGATGCTCTACGGCACGACGCGGACATTCCTCGAAACGTTCGGCCTGTCCGGCCTCAAGGACCTGCCCAAGGCGGAGGAACTGGCCAAGCCATGAGCGATCATCGTGGTTCCAGCCCTGCCGGTCGACACGCCGGCCACCACGGTCGGATGCGAAGATCGCCGACCTTCACGGTGCTCTTGCTTCTGACCGTCGCGTTCATCCTGCCCGGTTGCGGGCCTTACCTGCTCAAGGGACGGGTGATCGCCGGGGATTCGCCGCACGTGCTCGTGGTGCCGAACTCGGACACTCGCCTCGACGAAAGCCCCGGCATCCCCGGCGCGACGATCTCCCTGCGACTCGACCCGAACAGTCTCGGCGGGCGCGAACTGGCCGACGGCGTGACCGACGGCGATGGACGCTTCGCCATCCCCATCAACGAGTTCGGCGCCGGCCTGCTGGAGTACGAGATCGGCGTGCGGGTGCGACAGCGCGGCCACAACACCGCTTACGACGTGATCGACATGCCCGGCAGCGGACTGCGGGTGCTCGTCATCCTGCCGCGCGGCGCGGACGAATTTCAGAAGCCGTACGATCCACAGGACGATCTGCGGGATTTCCCCCTCGACCGATAGCCACTCCTTCGGGGCGCAGCGTGAGCGCCCAACCCCGGCGACCTGATCCGTCAGGTCACTTGGTGGTCTGTGCGTCCTGGGTGGTGTCGGTCGCCGGCTTGGGCACCGCCTTCTGCGGAATCTGGATGTTCGTCCCGCACCCCCGGCACCGGATCGTCTTTCCCCGCGCCGACGCCGGAACAGCGAGAACTCTCCGACAGCTAAGATTCGGACACATCATTCGGATGGTCGGTTCGCTCACAGGTTCAGCTCCCAGCCATAGACCTTTGCAGATTATCGGCGCGTCGAAGTGGAAGCTTGACCTTCGCGGATCGATTTGGACGGGAACAGAGCCGCGCAGCGCAGAAAAAAGGCCCGGCCCACGAGAAACGCGGGACCGAGCCTTCCGGGGGCTGGGTTAAGGCCGTCGACGATTCCCGCCAACGACGAAAGTCATTATCTCAACTTTCGACACGATGTCAACCGGGATGTACGGAAAATCGTATAAAAACCTCACAAAAATTTTCCCGACCAGATAAATCGTTGTGTCAAATCAACTTGCGCTCTCGCCGCAGCCCAGTTCAGTCCGGCACTTCCATGGTCACGTGCACCACGTCGCCATCGCGCTGGGTTTCGATGTCCATGCCGCTGCGGTGGAAGATCTTCAGCATCCCGCTGTTCTCGACCAGCACGTCGGCGGTGAAGTGGCGGATGCCTTCGTTCTTGGCCGTCTCGATCAGCCGGTTGAACAGGATGGTGCCCAAGCCCTTGCGCTGCCAGTCGTCGCGGACGACAAAGGCGAGTTCGGCCGACTCCTTCGCCGCGTCGGTCATGTACCGCGCGGTACCGACGACCTCCTCCTCGCTCGGCTCGCCGACCAGGGCGATCAACGCGATCTCGGTGTCGTAGTCGACGTTGCAGAACACCTGCAGGCGATTGTGCGGCAGCGCCTTGAGCGTGTGATGGAACCGCAGGTACACCGTCTGCTGGCTGAAGGAGTAGAACATGTCCTTCATCATCGGTTCGTCCTCGGGACGAATCGGCCGCAGGAACACCTCGGTGCCGTCGCGCAATTCGTTGCGTGATTCGAGTTCCGAGGGGTAGGTCTTGCCCGTGGAGGGCATGATCTGATTGGCGTAGACCAGGTGCCGCCGCTTCGCGGCGTGCAACAGCTCGCCGCGGAAGTCGGGGTGGGCGATGCTGATCAGGGACATCGCCCGCTCGCGGACCGTCCGGCCGTGCAGGTACGCCACGCCGTACTCGGTCACCACGTAATGCACATCGCCGCGGGTGGTCACGACCCCCGCCCCCTCGCGGAGCGACGCGACGATCCGCGACCGCACGCCGTCCGGCGTGTGGGCGATGCTGGGCAAGGCGATGATCGGCTTGCCGTGGGGAGCCAGCGCCGAACCGCGGATGAAGTCCGCGTGCCCCCCCATGCCGCTGTACAGCTCGTGCCCGAGCGAGTCGGCGCAGACCTGACCCGTCAAATCCACCTCGAGCGCCGAGTTGATCGCGATCATGTTTTCGTGCTTCGCGATCGTGAACGGGCTGTTGGTGTAGTCCGAGGGGTGCATCTCGAACATCGGGTTGTTGTCGATGAAGTCGAACAGGTCTTTGCTGCCCGCGGCGAAGCTGCCCACGATCTTGTTCGGGTGCAGCGTCTTGTGCTTGCCCGTGACCACGCCCGACTTGGCGAGCTTCATCACGCCGTCAGAGAACATCTCGGTGTGGATGCCGAGGTCGTTCTTCTCGGTGAGCAGCGACGCCACGGCGTCGGGAATGCTGCCGATGCCGAGTTGCAGTGTCGCCCCGTCCGGCACGAGGCGGGCGATGTGGTCGGCGATGCGCTTGGTCACCTCGTCGCCGTGACTCTTGAAGGGCCACTCCAGCAGCTCTTCGTCATGCTCGGCGAAATAGTCGATGTCGTTGACGTGGATGAAGGTGTCGCCAAGGGTGCGGGGCATCTTGCGGTTGACCTGGGCGATGACCATCTTCGCCGCCTGTGTGCCCGCCTTGGTGATGTCCACCGACACGCCCAGGGAGCACATGCCCGTCTCATCCGGCGGGCTGACCATGATCAGCGCGACGTCGACGGGAATCCGACGCGAGCGGAACAGCTCCGGCACGTAGGACAGGAACATCGGCGTGTAGTCGGCGCGGGCCTGGTTGACCGCGTCGCGAACGCTGTTGCCGATGAAGAACGCATTGGCGCGGAAGTTCTCGGCATACTTCGGATCGGTGTACGGCGCCACGCCGAGCGTCAGCACGTGCAGCAGCTCGGTGTCGGCCAGCCCGTGGCCGTAGTCGACCATGGCCCGGACGAGGCCCTGCGGCTCACCGCACGCCGAGCCGATGAACACGCGTGCCCCCGGCTTGATCTCCCGTACCGCTTCGCCCGCCGATACGAGTCGGTTCTTGTACGTCTCTTGCCAGTCGCTCATCGCGCTATTGCTCCGATCGGTTCGATTCGGTTCACTGCTCGGACAGAATGATACGGGCGTCGGCCAGCACCGCGCCTTCGCCCTTCCCATAGGCGATCAAGGGGTTCACGTCGAGTTCCTTGATCCGCGGATGGTCCGTGACCAGTTGCGAGAGCCGCTGGAGGGATTCGACGACGGCGTCGAGGTCGGTGGGTTTCTCACCCCGCACGCCTTCCAGCAGCTTCTTCGCCCGGATTTCCCCGACCATTACCTGGCCCGACGCCTGGGTGATCGGCGCGAGTCGGAAGCTCACATCCTTGAGCGCTTCGGTGTAGATGCCGCCGAGGCCGAACATGAGCAGCGGGCCGAACTTCGCATCCCGCGTCATGCCGAGAATGATCTCCTTGCCGCTGGGCATCATCTTCTGGATCAGCACGCCCCAGATCTCCACCTCGTCGCCGAGGTGCTTGCGGGCCGAGGCGATCATCGCCTCGTAAGCGGCGCGCACCGCGTCGGCGGTGTCGAGGTTCAGCTTCACCCCGCCCACATCGGTCTTGTGCAGGATTTCCGGGCCGACGATCTTCATCACCACGGGGTAGCCCATGCCCTCGGCGGCGGCGACGGCGGCGTCGGCGTCGGCGGCCAGCTCGCTCGGGGCCATGGGGAAGCCGTAATGCTCGAAGACCTCAATGGCCTTGGCTTCGATCATCTGCGGCCGGCCGGCGGCGAGCTCCTCGTCGAAAATCTTCGACACCGCGTCAGCGTTGACCTCGAACGTCTTCGGCTCGTGGATCGGCCGGCGACGCCACTCGGCAAAGCGGCTCTTCGTCGCCATCGCCCGCATCGCGTCCTCGGGGAACGTGAAGTGCGGCACCCCGCGGTCACGCAGCAGGTCGATCCCCGCGCTGACGTCGACCGCTCCCATCAGGCAGGCGGTGATCGGCTTGCCCGCGAAGCCGCGCGTCTCCGCCACCACGTCCGCGATTTCCGTGCAGTCGGTCATGTTCTGCGGCGTGACGATCACGCAGACCTGGTCGACGCCTTCGTCGGCCACCACGGCGTCAAGGGCGGCGCGGTAGCGCTGATGCGTCGCGTCGCCGATCACGTCCACCGGGTTCTTCGTCGCCGCGGTCGGCGGCATCTGGAACTTCAGCGACTTGGTCGTGTAGTCCTGGAACTTCGAGAGTTGCAGGTCGTGTCGGATCGCGGCGTCGGTGGCCATGATCCCCGGCCCGCCGGCGTTGGTCACGATCGCCGTTCGCCGGCCCCCGGGCATCTGCGGATCGCCGAACACCTCGGCGAGGTCGAACATCTCGTCCACGTGGTCCACGCGGATCACCCCGCCCTGCTTCATGATCGCTTCGTAGACCTCGTCGGAACCGGCGAGCGAGCCGGTGTGGCTCGCCGCGGCGGCGGCGCCTTCCTGTGTCCGACCGCTCTTGATCGCCACGATCGGCGTGGGGTTCGGGCCTCGCGTGATCTGCATCGCCGCCCGCACGAATTCCTGACCGCTCGAAAGCTCTTCCACGTACATCACGATCACCCGCGTGTTCGGGTCGGCGTGGAAGCTGCGCATCAGGTCGATCTCGTTGACGTCCACCTTGTTCCCGAAGCTCGCCACCCGGGAAAAGCCGATCCCACGCCCCTTCGCGTAGTCGAGCAGCGCGGTGCACAGGGCCCCGGACTGCGAGATCAACCCAAGATTGCCCCGCCGGGGCATGTCCCGGGCGAAGGTCGCGTTCATCGAGATGGTATCCGCCGTGTTGATCACGCCGAGGCAGTTCGGGCCCACGAGCGACAGGCCGCGTTCGCGGCCCATCTCGGCGATGCGCTGTTCGATCTTCGCCCCTTCGCCGCCGACTTCCTTGAAGCCGGCCGAGATGATCAGGAAGTGCTTCG
>CAYFQS010000042.1:0-15657 GCA_964345245.1 uncultured Planctomycetaceae bacterium
AGACGGGCTTCGCCTCGGCGACAGCGGCGTGACCCCGGACCGCTACGAGATGACCACCCGCGACGACGAGACGGGGACGAACGATTCACCGGTATTCGCCGGTCTGCTCGAGCAGCTCGAAGGCGGCGATCTGATCGACGACCTGTCGTTCAACCTCGGCGACGGCGGCGACTGGTACGCCATTCCGGCCCCGCCGGCGATGCAACAGTTCGGCGACAGCACGCGGGCGTACATCGACGCCTCGATGTTCACCATTGAGTTCGAAGACGCCGCGTCGCAGGAGCTGTTCGACCGCGGCGAGTGGGAAGGCCCGAACGTGTGGTTCTATGCCGCTGAAACGGCGGACCCGCTGTCGGAGTTGTCGCTGCTGCCCATCGAGCGTTCCGTCGGCGTGGCTGATTACTACCTGCTGCGGGTGGCGAACGTGCGAAGCTACAGCGTGGAAGGCCTGCCCGCGCCGTCCGTCGAAAGTGACGCCACGATCACGATCCGACTCAACGTCGACGGCGTTGATTCGACGAACTTCAGTTTTGACGTTACCACCTCAATGGCCGTCGACAACGACACCGGCGACCCGGCGACGTGGGGCGTGCTCCAGGCGATGCAGGACGCGATGGCCGGGGCGACGGTCGGCGGCGAGCCGCTGACGGACCGCGTGTTCGCCTTCTACGACCAGGACCTCGACAGCTTCGTGTTCTCGCTGGACGGGCCCGGCGATCTGAGCATTGACTACGCCGACGCCGACGCTGTCCAGATCGGCTTCGAGGCCGGGATGAGCAACGCCGTTCCCCCCACGCCGATGGGCACGTACGCCGTCACGCTGGATCCGTCGCTTGGCCGGACGGTGGAGGTCGACCCGGCTGAAGCGGACGTGCAGATCAGTTCGGTGCATCCGGCCGATCAGGCGGCGGCGATTCCGCTGGGCGACATCGATGGCGACGGGGCGGACGACTTCATCGCCGCGGTGCAGGACACGCTCACGCCGCCCGTAAGTACCCTGCTGACCGGACAGATGTACGCCGACGCGAGTTACGCGCGGGTCGCGTTCGGTCACCAGGATGCCGGGGAAGGCGCGCTGAGCGAGCACACGGTGACGCTCAAGCTGCCGGCCCCGGTGCTCAGTGCATCGGATTACGGGGCCCAGTCGAAGTTCGCCGGCGGCGGCGACTACAACCGCGATGGCTACGACGACATCGCGGTGCTCGTCGACGCAGGCCGAGGCGACTACGCGCTGGAGGGCGTTTACATCGTCTTCGGTCGTCCGGCCGGCGACTGGCCCGACGAGGTCGACCTCGTGCACGAAGCCGATGCGATCATTGCCGGGCTGGATCATCCTGAGACGGTCGCCAATGCCGGCGATATCAACGGCAACCGCGTGGACGATCTGCTGATCAGCGAGAGCGCTGACCCGTGGTTCACCACGAGCCGCGGCACAATCTACGCGTTCGGCGGCACGACCGACTTCCTGCCCGGTGTCGGCACGATCTTCCACGCCGACTTCGAGGACGGCAAGGAGGGCTTTACGGTTGAGAACAACATCGGCGCGCCGGTCTCCGGGCTGTGGCACATGACGGACGGCCGGGCGGACGATGCCGGCCACAGCGGCGATCGCAGCATTTACTTCGGCCGGGGCGAGACCGCGCACGGCGGCGGCGACTACAACGTCGGGCACACCGCCGGCCGGCTCGTGAGCCCCGAGATCACGCTGAGCGCCGACCAGGCCGCCGCGATCGCCGGCGGCAACGTGACCCCCGAGCTGCGCTTCAGCTACTTCCTCGAAACGGAGAGCGCGGGCGACCAGTGGGACCAGGCGAAGCTTTACGTCGAAGTCGACGGCGGCGGGTTTGTCGAAGTTGCCGCGAATCATTCGGCGGTCACTGTCGAACTGACCGACCCGAGCACCGGTTGGCGGCAGGCGGTGGTTGATCTCACGACGCTGCTCGGTAGCGTCAGCGACGGCAGCACCATTCAGTTCCGCTTCGAGTTCGACACCATTGATGACATCTCGAACAACTACGAGGGCTGGTACATCGACGACGTCGTGCTCACCTCGGCCTACCGGGCGGAGGACGCGGCGAGCACCGAGCTCAACGGCACGGCGAACTACGGCTACCTCGGGTACGATCTCGCCGGCCTGGGCGACGTGACCGGCGACGGCATCGACGACTGGGCGGCGGTGCAACTCGCCAACGTCTTCGGCGACGACGGCCACGTGTATCTCATCCCCGGCCGCGACAAGCTGGCCGGCTGGTATCCGTCCGGGCCGATCACGTCTCTGCCGGGTCTGATCACCTACGACCTCGGGCCGGACTTCGCCCTGCTGGACGTCGAGCCCGCCGGCGACCTCGACGGGGACAATGTGAACGACTGGGTGACCCGTGTCGCCGCCAAAAGCAAGGTCCCCGCCCATGAAACGTGGCTCTGTTTTGGCGAGACCACGGTGTCGCATCGGGTGAGCGGGCATCTCATCCCGCTCGGCGACATCAGCGACGACGGCCTGGCCGACGTGGCCGTGCCGATGGCCGAATCCACCATGGCCATGGCCGATGACAGCAGCGAAGTCGAGCACCAGGTGTTTGGCGTCTATCTCGGCGTGGACCGGGCGACGTGGACGGGGCTCGACGTGACCGTGCAGCCGCCGGACATGATCGTGGAGAGCGGCCGATCGACCTACGCCGAGAGCGGCATGCTTGACCTGCAGCCGCGCCTGCTGCAATCCGTGGGCGACATCAACGGCGACGGCCGGAGCGACGTCGCGTCCGTCGATGCGCTCGGCAGCGGTGTGCATGTGCTGCTCGGCAAGGCGCTGACGGCCGCGCCGGCGGTCGAGCAGACCATGGCCGAGCCGGCGGCGTACGTGTACGACCTGGCCACGCCCGAACTGACGAGCCGCATGGTGCGAGACGGCGTGGACCTCAACGACGGCGAGACGAACGACCCGCAGAGCGGTTTCCGCCTCGAAGGGACCGCGGCGGACGAGCGGCTTCGCGGCAGTCAATCCATCGGCGACTTCAATCGCGACGGCCATGACGATCTGATGCTGTGGGGCGACGAGGCGGCATACGTGCTCTTCGGTCCGGTGCAACTCGACACCATCGAAAGCGTCGCCACCTACGCCGAGATCGTCGTCGACTTCGGCAGTCACGACTGGCGGCCCGTCACGGGGGCGGGGGATGTGAACGGCGACGGGTACTTCGACGTGCTGTTCGTCCGTTCCACCGGCTCGCATCTCTACGTGGCGGGCATCGCGGGCAACAGCGATCCCGACCGCGAGACGAGCATCGACAGCGGCACCATGATCTCGCTTCAGGCGCCGAACGTCGTCTCGCCGGACGCCGAGGGGCGGCTGCTCAACTGGACCGACGACGGACTGGCCGACCTGATGATTGTCGGCGAGGTTCCGGGCACGGTGAGCACGCTGTACGGCATGATCTTCGAGGGCGAGTTGCTTGCCGATCAGCTCGATGGAGCGGTCGGTCAGCTCGACCGCAACGACGCGATCGCGAACATCATGTACGGCGCCCCGGACGCGACGACCGCGGCCGAGCAGATGCTTGGTCCGGGCAGCGGTTACACCCAGCAGGCCACCAATGACATGCTGCGCTGGTCGATCGCCGACGTCGATGGCGACGGGCAGGACGATGTGCTGCTGATGCTGCCGGAGGCGATTACCCTCGGCGACGGGGCGACCGACCTCGATCCCATCGGACAACTGTACGTGCTGCACGGCGGTCACAACGGTCCGTTCGCGATCGACTACCGCTTCGGCGATCTGCTGCCCGTCGTGATGCAGGACTACATGCTCGAGGGCGTGTTCGGCATCGAGGACTACGACTTCGACGGGTACCAGGACTTCGCGGTGACGACGGCGCGCGAAGGCGGGGCGTATGCGGCCGGACGGGTGATGGTCTTCACCGGATCACCGGACCTGATCGAAAGCGCGCCGGGCTTCCCCGATCCGCCGCTGCGGCTGGCCGACGGGGCGCTGTCCATCCGCCGATTCGCTTCCGACGCGCTGCCGCTCGATACCTGGACGGAAGGCGAGCTGAGCATTCACGCCGGCGATTTCGACGCGGATCGCCGCGTCGATCTGGCCATCGCTCAGCCGACCATGCAGGTCACCGACGGCACGCGGCTGTTCGATGAGGACGTGCGCGGCCGGGTGTACGTGGTGTGGAACCTCAGCGAACTCGGCGACGAGCTTGTGCTCCGCGATGGATCGACCGACACCACCGTCGACGGATTCATCGACGTGACCGTCATCGACGGGCCGAGTGATACCGATGAATTCGGCGTCCTGTCGTCAACGAACATGCTGGATGTCGACGGCGACCGCTTCGGCGAGTTGCTCATCGGCGCGCCGGGCGCCGACGTGCTCGGGGCCGACGTGATCGACGCCGGCGGGATCGTCCATGTCGCCTACGGCACGCCGCGCCGCCTGGTCCTGCCCGATCTCAACGACGTGACGGATCTGGCCAACCGCACCTACACCGGGGCGGGCGACGTGCTGCTGGATCGCGGAACGGGGCAGCCGGCGACGTTCGAGGATTACGACACCGACGGCGACGGCGTGATCGATACCGACCTGTTCACCCTCGCCGGCGAGCAGGAAGAACGCTGGTACCGCTTCACCACAATGGGCGACGGCGGATCGCAGAACTCGATTCGCGTGATTCGGCCCGCCTACGACGAACGGACCATCTTGCTCGACACGCCCGGGGGGGCGGTTGATCCGGTTGACGGCGAAGTGGACGAGACCGGCTCGATCCGCATCGGCGGGCGCCACGGCCACCACGGCGTGTTCGAGATGGACCTGACCGACCTCGTCGAAAGTTTTGACGATCCCTTTGCAGTGGAGCGCGTCGAGCTGGCGCTGGATCTGATGGTGCAGGCGGACCTCTTCGCTGCTCCGTACGGCATGATCCCAACGCCGGACGACAGCGCGATGTTTTTCTTCGCCGAGGGCCCGGAGGAGGACGGCGACGGCCTGCTCCACCAGCAACTCTGGATTACCGACGGCACGCTGATGGGCACGCAACTTCTGGCCGAGGACATGAACCTGCCCGGCGCGCGGGCGATGCTCGGCGATTATCTGCTGTTCCCCGGTGATGCAGGCGGGGGGACCGGTATCGAGCTCTGGGTCAGCGACGGCACGCCTGGGGGAACCGAACTGCTCCGCAACATCACATTTGGCGCGCTCAGCAGCGGCATCGACCACATGGTGACGGTGGGCGATGCGGCGTACTTCACGGCATGGGACGCCCCCGGCAACGAGCAGATCTGGCGCGTCACACACACCGATGACAGTGGATTCACGGTCGAGGCGGTGACCGACGTCGCCGGCGGCCTGTCTGTCGATCGCATGATCGAAGCGGGCGGTAAGCTGTTCGTCAGTCACGACACCGGCGAGGCCGACCAGCGCCAGCTCTGGGCCTATCACACGTCCACCGGGTCGATGACGCAACTGCACACGCACGATGATCCCGAGCTGTTGTCCCAGGCGATCGAGTACGACCGGATGTTGTACTTCGCCGGCACCTCGTCGGCTCACGGCACCGAGCTTTGGCGCAGCGACGGGACGCTCGGCAACACGCGGATGACCGACAACCTCAACATCCGGGGCTCGAGCAACCCGCAGGCCTTCGCGGTGGTCAACGACCGGCTGCTGTTCATGGCCAACGGCAACCGCATCTACCACACCGACGGCTCGCTGGACGGGGCGAGCGAGTTGTACCTCATCGCACCCGACACCACCGGCTATGCCATGGCGGTAGGCGATGGTGAGGACCGGGCGTACTTCGTGTTCGACGACGCCGAGACGATCCGCCTGGTCACCGTGACCACCATGCTGAAGGGCATTCTGTTCCCCGGTGAACTGCACACGTGGTCCAGCTCGGGCACCGTCGTTCGCGAGATGGCGGCGTTCGGCAACCGCGCGGCCATCGTTTTCTCCACCGGCTTCGTCGCGCCCCAGGAGGAGGTCTGGATCAGCGGCGGCAGCGCGCGGTCGACCTACCGACTGCTCCACACAATCGACGTTGGTACCGGCGGGCTGACGGTCTGGGGCGATCAGCTCTACTTCCGCTCCAACTCGCCCACCGGGTTCTATGACAGCGGACTCTGGGTCTCCGACGGCAGCACGTCCGGCACCATCTCCTTCAGCGGCGCGAGTACCCTCACCGGCGAACTCGACTACCACCTGCTCAGCGAGGAAGGCGATGGGCTGATCACCGGCCGTGACGCCGCGCTCGCCCCCGCTTACAGCGGGGCAGTCACACTCACCACCAGCGACGACACGCAGCATGTCTGGCTCGACATCGACCGCGTCCGCGAACTGATCGATCGGGGCATGCGGCATGTGACGATCCGACTCGAATCGCTCGACGGTTTACTGGTGACCGCGAGCCAGCCCGACGCGACCGCGGCCGAGCCGACCGGCGTGCACGTCACGCGACCGCACGGCGTGTGGTACGACGTGTATGACGAGAACGGCGGGCGCCTCGGCGAATCGCTCGGAGCGATGGACATGCGCCACCTCGACGCCGGGACCTACTACCTGCGCGTGTTCAATCCCCATCGCGATCAGCAGACCGACGATCTGCGCTTCGCCATCGAGGTCGAGGCCCCGATCCAGGGCCAGACGCGTCCGTTGACCGATTTCGACCGGCTTGAGGGCGGTGAGAGCGACGACATCCTCGTGGGCAACCGGCATCTTGATCGGTTGTTCGGCGAGAGCGGAGACGATGCATTCGTCGGTGAGAGGGTGGAAGTCCGCGACTTCGATCCGGGCGACGAGTACCGCCGCGATCCCGAAGCCGAGCAGCGGATGCTCAGCGACAAGCCGACCGTGATTGACCCGCGGATCACCCACGAGATTATCGCTGACGACGCGCTGCGGCAGGCGATCGGCGACGCACTGGGCATCCCGGTGTGGCAGACGTCGGCCGGGCCAAGGTTCGCCATTCCGGTTTACGCCGGCGATATGAACACGATCGTCCGTCTGGACGTCTCGGACCGCGGGGTCGAGGACCTGACGGGGATCGAGTACGCGACCAACCTGGTCACGCTCAACCTCTCGCACAACCCCATTGACGATCTCGGGCCCATGGAGCCCCGGCAGCAACTCGACAACGATCGGCCCGACCTGAACGCCCAGGTCGGTCAGCAGCGACTCCAGTACCTCGGCCTCGACGGGCTCGGTCTGGATAGCGGCGACCTGCAGTTCGTCGATCCCGACACCGGCGCGACCGCCGGTTACCTCGAACTCATGACCGGCATGAAGGTGCTCACCGCCCGCGACAACGAGATCGACGATATCGCCGCTTCCATCCATTACATGGACGAGCTGCTCTCGCTCGACCTGACCGGCAACCGCGTCGAGGACATCGCGGTGCTCGCCGAGCTCGACGCCCTGCGGGACGTAGACCTGCGCTATAACAGCGTGACCGAGATCGGCCCGCTGGTCGCGGCCCGGATCATCGACGACGGTCAGTGGCATCGCGGCTACGGCGAGACGGGCGACTGGATGCATTCGCTCTACGAGGTGGAAACGCAGACCTACCCCCATGAGCCGCTCGCCTTTGAAGGCGATTACCGCTACGCGGCGCCGGGCGAGGGCGACAACGTCGCGAGCTGGTCCTTCGAAGACCTCGCGCCGGGCGAGTATGAAGTCTACGTCACCTGGCACGCCCACGAACTCAACGCCTCGGACGCGACATACAACATTACGGTGGCCGGTGAGGCGACCGACGTTGCCGTCAACCAGCACTTCGATCCGGCAGGCATGACCCTTGGCGACCGGCGGTGGCAGTCACTCGGCACGTTCACCGTTGAGGAAGGCCTGCTCGTCGAGTTGACCGATGATGCGGACGGCGTGGTCATCGCCGACGGCGTGATGATCCGTACCGCCGAGACGCCCAACGACGGCTTCCGACGCATCGACCTCACCCGCAATCCGCTGGGTGAGCACGCCCACGCTTACTTCCTCGATGAGATGGCGGCGGGGCAGGCCGATGCGGATTTCGAGCTGGTTTACGACCGCAATCCCGCGGGCCCCGAGTGGAGTTGGGGGGTTGAGCCTCAGGTCGCCGATGAGAGCTTCTTCGGTCTTCCCATGCTGGTGATGGAGAACGTGGACAATCGGCTGAGCGACCCCGCTTCGCGCTGGGCGGTGGTGGGCGATGCGGCATCGAGCGAGTTGCTGCGCTACCAGGGCTACGGCGACCTGGCGATGGGGGCGTTCGAAGACGTGCTCGCGTCCGTGAAGCAGCCGGGCGACAGCGGCGCGGTGTACGTCACCGACGCCGCGTTCGGGCCCAACGGCGAGCTGTACGCCATCAGTTACGATGCCGACGCGGTGTATCAGTTGGACGCCGGGACCGGTGAAGTGCTCGCCGAGTACACCGGTGCCTCGATGGACCCGCAGGCGATCGCGGTGGACAGCGAAGGCAACGTGTACGTGGCGTCGGAAGCCCGGGCCGCCATCGTCAAGCTCAACGCCGACCTGCTCGATCAGGGCACGGTCGGCACCGGCCTCTCGTTCGGCGCCGATGGCATCCACGCCATGGACATGGTGGTCGATCCCTTCGACAACCTGTACTACGCGTTGTCGGTGAGCAGCACGTACGGTCGGGTGGTCAAGATCGAGCTGCACACCGGCACCGAGACCGAGATGCTCAGCGAACTGTTCATGAACAGCGGCTACTGCGGCATCGCGACCGACCTGGGCGGCAACGTCTACGTCGCGTGGGTCCACTGGGACATGTACAACGCCCGGTACCTCTACTCGGTGAGCAAGTACAACCGATACGGGTCGCACTCGGCGGACCTGATCACGAACCACGAGGCCGATCCCGACCGTCCGCCCACGCTCGGGTTCGGACAGGGCGGGCTGTTCGTGGCCGACCCGAACACCGGCCGGGTCACCCAGCACAATCACTACACCGGCACCCAGACCGCGGTGTTCGCCGAATCGGGCAACGGCGGGCTGATGGCTCCGGCCTTCATCATCTTCGCCCCGTCGAGCTACGACTTCGAGGTGGTCGGGCCGCAGCCCATGATCTCGTACAACGACAGCGGCGACGTATCGGTCGTCTTCGAGGACGAGCCCGGCGCCGTGCCGGTGACGCTCATCGCCTACGACCGTTCACCGCTGAACTATCGGTATGACTGGCGAGGACGCAGCGCTGAAGTCGACTTCGACGTGTGCATCGACTCCGCCGCGATCACCGGCTTCAAATACGATGATGCCGACGGGGACGGCTACTTCGGCGGCTACGATGAAGTACTGCTCGAGAACTGGCCGATCTTCCTCGACCTCAACGACAACGGCGAGCACGATCTCGATGAGCCGATCACGCTCACCGACGCCAACGGTGACTGGTCCTTCACCGGGCTCCCTGCCGGTGAGTACCTCATCGACGAGGTGATCGATCCGGCGTACGTGCAGCTTGTTCCGCATCCGCGCGAGAATCGGGCGGAGATCGTCTACCCGATACGGGCGGACTTCAGCAACGAAGAGGAGACCGCCGCCTCACTCGACGGTTTCACCGTGCAGAACGTGACCGGCGCCACGAATCTCTGGCACGCATCAACCGGCTACGACACCGGCGTCGGCCACTCCACGCCCCACAGCTACTACTTCGGCCAGAATGAAGGGCCGGCCGGCGGCGGGGATTACGACACCGGCGACCGCGTGGCCGGCTATCTCGTCTCGCCCTACCTCGACCTCACCAACGCCCGTGATGCGCGGCTCTGGTTCAACTATCTGCTCGAAGTGGAGCCCGGGGAGGAATTCGACCACGCCGAGCTCGAGATCTACCTCGTCGGCGAGGGATGGTCCACCCTCGTCGAGAAGGACGAGATGGACAACGAAGTCGACTGGAACACGAAGTACGTCGAGCTCGATGACTACCTTGGCGGGGTGATCCGGCTTCGCTTTAGCTTCGACAGTGTGGACCGCTTCGACAACGACTTCGAGGGCTGGTACGTGGACGATGTGCGACTGCAGGTCGACACCGTTCGGCCGGGCACCCACTACCGGGCGGTTGAGGCCGGTGATGTGCTCGAGTTCCTGGAGTTCGGGAACATGCAGGTGGTCACCGCGCCGCCGCACCTGCGGATCGACGAGGGGCAGACGGTGACCCTCACCGGCGAGCTGCGGGCGTTCGATCTGCCCATGCTTGCCGCCGACCTCAACACGAACCTTTACGTCCCGGGCAGCCATCCGGGGGGGTTCACCGAGTACAGAAACCTGCTCTACTTCGCCGCGGAGGATGGGGGGCATGGGCGTGAGCTGTGGTCTTACGACGGCTCGACCGCCACGCGACATACGGACCTGTACTCCACCGAAGGCGACGCCGATCCGACCGATCTTGTGGTTTATGACGAGCGGCTGTACTTCGCCGCGTATACGCCGACCCGAGGCCGCGAGCTATGGACGCACGACGGCGAGCTGACGGAGGTCGCCGTCGACATTGACGCGGGGACCGGCAGTTCCGATCCCTCGGGCATGACGGAATACGACGGCAACCTGTATTTCGCCGCCACGACGCCGAAGCACGGCGCCGAGCTCTGGGTGTTCGACGGCACGAAAGCGCGACTCGCGGCCAACATCCACGACGATTCGACCGTGGTCAGCGATTCCAGCCCGGCCCACCTGACCGTGCACGATGGCGATCTCTACTTCGCGGCGACGGATTCCACCGGTCGCTGGCTCTATCGCTATGACGGGTCCGGCAACGCCAAGCGGGTGGCGACGAATGTCGCGGGCCCCGCGGACCTTGTCGAGTTCGACGGCGATCTCTATTTCGCCGGCACCGGCAGCGCCGGCGACCGCGAGCTCTGGCGGTTCGATGCCGGCACCGGCGTCGCCACGCTGGTGCATAACATCCGGCCGGGCAAGGTCCCGGTGTTGGGCTTCCCATACAGCTCCTCGCCGGGCGAACTGACTGCCCTTAAGGGCTGGCTTTACTTCGCCGCCACCACCGGGTCGTCTCTGCTATCGACCGAGCGCGAGTTGTGGCGGACCGACGGCGACACGCTCGAGCAGGTCGCCGACATCAACTACTCCACCGGTTCGTTCCCGCAGCACCTCGCCGCGACAAGCGACGGACTCTACTTCAGCGCCGATAACGGCCACGACGGCGAGGAACTCTATCGGTTCAACGGCAGTACGCTCGAGCCGGTGTTCGACATCCTGCCCGGTAACGAGGGCAGCGCCCCGAGCGGCATGTTCGAGCACCACGATGTGGTCTACTTCGCCGCCGATGCGGCCGGGGTGGGCAGCGAACTGTGGCGACTGGTCAGCAGCAACGACCTCGAGCCCGAGTGGCAGATCAGCGGCGGACACCCGGACTACGACGCGACCGGCAACGATCTTACTCTCGACTTCACGCCATATCGCGAGGGCGACTACACCCTGAGCTTGATCGCCACGCTGCCCCGCACCGACTTGCAGTTCACCGACACGACGCGCCTGTTCGTCGGCGACGTCGCCCCGACGATCTTCGCCGGCGGCGACATGACCATCGCCGAGGGCGGCGACCTGTATCGGGAACTGAGCATCGCCGACCCCGGCCACGACGCGACGGATCCCGACGCCCAGCCGTGGTCGGTCGTGATCGACTACGGCGACGGCAGCGATTTCGAAGAACTCGAACTCACGAGTCTCGAGTTCACCCTCGACCACGTGTACACCCACCCCGGCGATTACGACGTGAACATCATCATCAGCAACAGCGAAGGGGCCGATGAGGATGGATTCACTGTCCACGTGGTCGAGGTCGGCCCGACGATCGCTTTCGGCGGGGATGGCGGGATGACCATCGTGACCGACGAGGAGCGCCGGCCGCCCGTCTCCGGCGCCGAGGGCGCGCCCGCCACGGTGGAACTGAGCATCACCGACCCGAGCGGCTCGCTGGTCGACCAGGTCGACGCCTGGCGCTTCGTCGTGGACTACGGCGACGGCTCGCCCGCCGAGTCGTTCGCCGTGAACGTAAGCGACCCGCATCTTGCCACCGCGACGCTGACCCATACCTACGCGGACGATGGCCTCTACACCCTGACCGTCACCGCGACGGACGATGACGGGCACGTGGCCATTGAATCCACCATGGTGAAGATCGCCAACGTCGCGCCGACGATCACCGCAATGAGCGGGCCGACGGGCGTGCCCGAAGGATTCGTTGCCGCATTTCTCGCCGCCGGCTTCGACCCCGGCGACGACACGCTTACCTTCACCTGGAGCTTTGACGACGACACGCCCGACCAGGTCGGTACGAACGTCCAGCATGCGTTCCCGGACAACGGCATCTACATCGTCACGCTGACCGTCACCGACGAGGACGGCGGTGAGAGCATGCGGACCCGCACGATAACGGTCGGTAATCTCGGCCCGCAGAACGTATCGGCCGGCGGCGACCGCGTGGTGGACGAAGGAGAACTGGTCGCACTCGAGGCCGCGTTTGACGACCCCGGCGCCGACGACGCGCCGTTCAGCTATCTCTGGCAGGTCGTGGCTGACAACGGCCAGACCATCGCCGACGGGCACGAAGCGGCCTTCCGCTTCACGCCTTGGGATGACGGGCAGTACACGGTCACGCTTATCGTGACCGACAAGGACGGCGCGTCAGCATCGACCGACGTCACCGTCACCGCGGTGAACGCCGGCCCCGAGCTCAACGTTGCCGTTGATCAGGTCGGCGACGAAGGTTCGCTGCTGACCATCACCGACATCGGCACGTTCAGCGATCCCGGCTTCAGCCCCGGTGAGACGTTCACCTGGACCATCGACTGGGGCGACGGCAGCCCGGTCGACAGCGGAGCGGTGAGCGATCTTTCGGCCGGTAGTCCCGGCTTGCCGACCACCGGCGCCTTCGATTACGCCCACACCTACCTCGACGACGGCCGATATACCGCCACCGTCACCGTCAGCGATGACGACGGCGGCGAGGACACCCAAGTCCTGGACATCGTCGTGGCCAACGTCGCGCCCGCCATCTGTCTGCCAGACGAGCCCATCGTCATTACGGCCGGCACCGTCCTGCGCCTCGACGAGCAGCTCACCGACCCGGGCGAGGATGACTGGTCGGTGCGCGTCGACTACGGCGACGGGCGATTCGTACCCGCCCTCGTGGTCGGACGGGACTACCGGCTCGGCAAACTGCTGAACGATCCCGGCATTCGCACCGTCACCGTACAGGTCACCGACGATGAAGGTGGCACGGACAGCGACACCTTCGAGGTGCAGGTCAACGAACCGATGGCGCCAGTCGTGACCGGCGTCGCCGTGAACGACGGCGAACCGCAGCGGTCCATGGTCCGTGGACTCACCGTGAGCTTCGACCAGGCGGTTGCCGTGCCGGTCGGCGCCATTGCGGTGATCGATGAAGCCGGCGCCCCGCACGAGATCGATGTGGCCAATCCGCTCGGCGACAACGCGACGTTCGTGGTCAGCTTCACCGGCGACGACGCGATCGGCGGCTCGTGCCCGGACGGAAACTTCCGGCTGATCGTTCACGGCAGCATGGTTGAGGCGGACGGCGCCTCGATGGACGAGGATTACACCTATGACGACTATCGCCTGTTCGGCGACAGTGATGGCGACCGCGACGTGGATCGGGCCGACCTGATCCGTGTCCGCGGCACCTACGGCAAGTCCACCGGCGAGGCGGGCTTCCGCGGCGAGTATGACTACGACTCCGACGGTGCCGTCGATCTCTTCGACGTGGGCGAGCTTCGCAATCAACTCAACGCGTGGATGCCGCCGGGCTCGTTCCCTGCCGCCGAAGCGCCGGAGATTAACGGCGACGAGGATGCCCCCGCCCCGACGGTGGACTATGTCGCGATCAACGATGGCGATCCGCAGCGGTCGATGGTGACCGCGGTCACCGTGGCGTTCGACCAGGAGGTGACGCTGAATGACGAGGCGGTCACCATCGAGGACGCCGGTCACGGGACCGTCGCCATGGCGGTGAGCAACCCCACCGGCGACGAGCGGACCTTCCGCGTGACCTTCACCGGACCGCGGACGGTCCACGGCTCACTCGCCGACGGGCTCTATACCCTCCGCGTCCAGGCGGGCAAGGTGCGGGACCGTTTCGGGCGACCGCTCGCCGGTGGCGATCACGTCACGACGTTCCATCGGCTCTTTGGCGATCGGGACGGCGATGGCGACGTGGATCGGGCCGACCTGATCGGCATCCGCGGCACCTACGGCTCGCAGCGCGGCGAGGCGAACTATCGCCTCACGTACGACTACAACAACGATGGCCTGATCGACATGCTGGACGTCATGGCCCTCCGGGCCAAACTGCGGTAGGCCGGGTTGGGATTGAACCGCGGCGCCCTTCGAGGCGCGGAGGGCGACAGTCACGCTTGTTGGCGCGCCGCCGCTGCGAGCGGCGAATCGACCGAATCCGCTCAGGCCCGTCTTCTACAGTTGCCATCATCGGATCGGGCCTGGCGCTACCAGAAACACGGATGTGCGTGATTCGGCGCGTGGTGCGGGGCCACAACATGGCCGTGTCGTGGGTGCTCGGTCGTGGCTATCAAGGCATGGAGGCCCGACATGTTCATCCGCGTGAAGCGCAACGGCGGACACGAGTACCTGCAACTGGTCGAGAGCTACCGCGACGAAGGCAAGGTACGGCAGCGGGTCATCGGCACGCTCGGTCGCCGGGACGTGCTGGCGGCGTCGGGTCAGCTCGAGCGGTGTTCCTGACCGTTTTGCATCGGCTGATGACCCCGGCGATCGGCGGCAGCGACCGTGCCGCGGAGAAGTGGCGGCGGGGCTATGAGATTCACGGCATGGAGGCGCTGGACCTGCATCACCTGTACCGGGCGATGGCGTGGCTGGGCGAGCCCCTGCCGCGGCAGGAGCAGCACGAGGCGACGTTCCCCGGCCATCGCTGTGTCAAGGACGTGATCAAAGAGCGGCTGTTCGCTCGGCGACGCGACCTGTTCACGGACTTGTCGCTGGTGTTCTTCGACACCACGAGCATCTACTTCGAAGGTGAAGGCGGCGAGTCGATGAGCCGGTACGGCTTCAACAACGAACGCTCGCCAGAGTCAGCTCGTCCGCCAACTCCTTGAACACTGCGGCCTCTGGAAAGACCCGGCACCGCGAACGCGCCGCCCCGATCGCCGCCTCGCCCGCGGCGGCAATCCCAAGGGGCCAGGGTTTCCGCGGGCTGTCCGATGCCCGAGGCCGACGCCGGCGTGACCTACGAGATAGGCCCCGCCTACCTCCAATTTGTCCTTCGTGGTACTACGGAGAACGGACACGCCAGCCGCGAGGCCCTCGACGAGCAAGACCAGCCCGACCTGCCCTGGGACGCCTGACTCGACATCCGAACCAGCCTGGCCAGTTTCGTCTTGACCGAGGCGGAATCGGGTGTCATATTGTCTCTATCCATTCCGGCGGTGGCTCGGGGATGGTCTCCGGGCAAAAAAGCCGGTTTCAGCGGCCTCGAATGGAGGGTTCGGATGGTGAACGGGGCGGATCACATGCCGATCCGGAGCGTGGGTAAACCTCGTAGTTTCCCCCTCTCCCCGACCCCCTCATCCCCCAACTCGTGCTGCGCAGCGACTCATGCTCTACTTAGCGCTTCGCAGAGCGGAGAGCACTGCTTCGCAGAGCAGGAGCCCCTGACCCCG